>MWAR01000525.1 GCA_002068715.1 bacterium ADurb.Bin374 | reverse complement strand
GGACGTGATCCGCCACGAGCTCGTGCGTCGCATCATCCAGGCGTATGAAAAGTATTACGACGAGGAAGGGGAATTGTCGTGAGCGAACGCACGGCCTTCATCCTGACGACCTTCCTGCGCTGGCTGGATCTTCCCGGCAAACGGCAGCAGATGTTCATCCGCGAGTTCGCCGTCTTTTTCACCGCCGTCGTCCTGATTCTGTTCATCGATTTCAACTCGTTCAGCCCCGAAGTCATCGAGGGCCACGAGGCACCGAAGACCATCGTCGCGCCGCGCGCGATCAGCTTCGTCGACGAGCGCAAGACCGCCGAGCTTCGTCGCCTCGAGGAAGAGCGCGTCGAGCCGGTCATCACACACATCGACGATGCCGAAGCCGAGATGCTCAGCCGTTTCAGCCGGTTCATGGGCAGTCTGGGCCGCTTCACACAGGACTGGCGGGACCGCGAACCGAGCGACCTCCAGCAGGATGTGATCGCGAGCTACTTCCCTTCCGACAGACTTCTCGATGAAGAGGACCTTCGCACGTCGCTGGGGCTTTCATCGGCGGAGATCGACCGGGTGAACGTGACGGGCCGCCAGATGCTGCTGAATTACAATCAGACTGTCATCAGCGCCCGCACCCTCGATTCGGTCCGGGCAGACGTGAAGAAAAACACCGACACGATGCCGGGGCAGGCGGCGTTCAAGAAGGTTCTCACCGACATCGTCCGCAATGCCCTGATGGTGAACTCGATCGAGGACGAAAAGGCGACCCGGGCGCGGCGCGAATCGGCGAGTCGCTCCGTGACGCCCGTGAAGCGGAATTTCCAGAAGGGTCAGAAGATCGTCGATCGCGGCGTCATCGTCAGCGCCGACGACGTATACGTTCTCAAGACGCTCGAAAAACAGCTTCAGAAGAACCGCGCGCTGGCCCTGGTCGGCAACTTCCTGCTCGCCGCCCTGCTCACCCTGATCTGCCTCACGCACCTCCGCCTCACTCGCCACCAGATCCTGAAAGAGTCGGAGCTGTTCCGCCTGACGGCCGGGCTCTGGATCGCAACGCTGTTCCTCGCGAAAATCGTCATCGCCGTCGGCAGCGCCTACGACCAATGGGAAATCTGCCTGCTGCTCTCGCCCCTTCCTGCGATCGGCCTGCTGATGGTGTTGCTCCTCGACTTCCAGCTGGCGCTGTTCCATCAGCTTTTGCTCGGAATCCTGCTGTTCGTTCTCACCGAGGCCAACGCGCGGCTTGCGATCGTGAGCCTTCTCGGCGGCATTCTCGGCACTCTCGTCCTGCACTCGTCGAAGGAGGGGAACCTGCGCGGCATGATCGGCTGGGCAGGTCTGAAAGCGGGTGTCGCCAACGCCATCGCGCTTCTTGGCCTGCTGATGCTCGACGGCGAAAGCATGACAGTCTCGAACCTGCGCAATATCGGCATCATGGTCTCATGCGCCTTTGGAAACGGCATCGTTGCGGGCATCGTCGCGAACGGCGTGCTGCCCTACGTCGAGAGCTTCTTCGCCCTGGCGACCGGCTCGCGCCTCCTGGAACTGGCCGACCTGTCCCAGCCGCTGATGAAGCGGCTCGCCGAAGAGGCGCCGGGCACCTACCAGCACAGCATGATGGTCGCCAATCTGTCCGAGGCGGCGGCGAACGAAATCAACGCCGACGGCCTGCTAGCCAAGATCGGCGCGTATTTCCACGACATCGGAAAATTGAAGCGGCCGCTGTATTTCGTCGAGAACCAGACGACGACGAACCAGCACGACCAGCTCACGCCCTACATGTCGAGCCTCATTCTCGTAGGCCACATCCGCGACGGTGCCGACCTGGCGCGGGAATACGCCCTTCCCGAACGGGTCGTGTCGCTGATCACCCAGCATCACGGAACGACGCTGATCAGCTACTTCTATGAGCAGGCCAAGACCGACACCGAAGGCCAGGCAGTCAGCGAGGAACGGTTCCGATACCCCGGACCGAAGCCCCAGACGAAGGAAGCGGCGATCATCATGCTGGCCGACGCGGTGGAAGCCGCCTCGCGCACCCTGCCCCAGCACACCCACAGCCGCATCGAGGGGCTGGTCAAGAAGATCGTGGAAAACAAGCTCAACGACGAGAACCAGCTCGACGAGAGCGATCTGACGCTCAAGGACATAGAGCGGATCGAGCAGACCTTTGTCCGCGTGCTCACTTCCATGTATCATGGAAGAATCGATTACCCCGGCAAGCTGTCGAATCAGCCGAAGGGAGGCTCCGATGGAAATCCTCATCAGCAACCGGCAAAAGAAGAGTAAGTTCAACCTTTCCAAAATTCGAAGTATAGCTGAAGAAATGCTTCGTTTCGAGGATGCCCCCGACAACGTCGAGTTGTCGATCGTCTTGTGCGACGACGATTTCATCCAGAAGCTCAACAACGATTACCTCGGCCACAACCGGCCGACCGACGTCCTGTCCTTTCCTATCGAAGACGACGAGCTGGAAACCGGCGTGCGGGCGATCGGCGATGTTGTCATCAGCGTGGAAACCGCCGCCAGGCAGGCGGAAAAGCTCAACCATTCGATCGGCCTCGAGGTCGCCTTTCTGCTGATCCACGGCGTGCTGCATCTGCAGGGCTATGACCATGACACCCGGGGCGAACAGCTCCGGATGCGCGATCGAGAAGCGGCTATCTGCCGCCACCTGTGCGACAGGAAGCTCTTGAAAGGGCTCGAGACGGAGGGCCCCGCCACCCTGATCGCGCGAGTGGACAAAAAGACGCGCCCCACCGGCCGGAAGCCTTCGCCGGACGCCGGAACGGGGTCATCGGAAAAGCCGAAGCGGGCCGGGAAAACCGGAGGTCGTCATCTCAATGGATGACCCCGGGGCCTCTTCCTTTTATCATACGCTTCAGAGACGTTCGTGCCGGGTGCCGGTGCCATGACCGATCCCATCTACGTTCTCGTGTTCTGCCTGCTCCTCTGTTGTTCGGCGTTCTTCTCCGCGACCGAGACGGCGTTCTTCTCCCTTTCGCCTCTTCGCCTGAAAAAACTCGAAGACGAGGGCGATACGCAGGCCGGTGAGATCCTGGCGGTTCTCGGGGACAAGCAGCGCCTCCTCATCACCCTTCTTCTTGGAAACACCTTCGTGAACGTCACCGCCACCGCAATGGCCACGGCGTTCCTCGTGGATGAGCTGCCCAAGCTCGCTTGGCTCGCATCTTCTCCCCTCGGGGCTTCTCCGCAGGTTTCCGTGGCCATCGCCTCCGGCATCATGACGATCCTTCTTCTCATCTGCGGCGAGATCACTCCGAAAACCCTCGCGATCTTCAATGCCCAGCGATACGCGCGGATCGTCGTCAAGCCCCTGCGGCTCGTCATGTTCCTCCTGGGTCCCTTCACGGGGGCGATCAATTTTATACTGGCAAAAATGGTTCCTTCGTATGCGGACTGGAACCGCAAACTGGGCTCCGCCACCTCCCTGGACCAGATCGACAGCTATTTCTCGCTCGGAGAAGAAGTCGGCATCATCGAGCGCGACGAAAAGGAAATGATCAGCTCGGTGTTCGAGTTCGGCGATACCCTCGTGCGGGAGGTCATGGTGCCGCGCCCAGACATCATGGCGATATCGATCAACACGCCTCTCGACGCGCTTCTCAAATTTCTGCGGGAGGACGGCCATTCTCGCTTCCCCGTCTATGACGGCTCCCTGGACAAGATCGTCGGCGTCCTCTACGTGAAGGACCTGCTGATGCGGTATGAAGAGATGCGTGACACCTACAATCTGACGAAGCTGCTCAGACAGGTCTGCTTCGTACCCGAGACGAAGAAGCTCGACGACATGCTGCGTGAGTTCCAGAAGCGCAAGATGCACCTCGCCGTCGTCGTCGACGAATACGGCGGTGTTTCGGGCCTCGTGACGATCGAGGACCTCCTCGAGGAGATCGTCGGCGAGATCATCGACGAGTATGACCAGGACGAGCTTGCTCCCATCATCGAGGTTGGGCCCGACGTCTACAGTGTAGACGCGCGATACGGCATCGCCGATCTCGAGACCGAACTGGGATTCAAGCTCGAATACGAGGATTCCGAGACCGTGAGCGGGTACGTTCTCGAAAAGCTTGGCCGCATTCCCCGCCGTGACGAAAAACTCGACGAACCGCAGGCCTGTTTCCAGGTCATCGAACTCAAGGGAAACCGGATCCTGAGGCTGAAGGTCACCCGAAAGCCCGATCCGGCGCCGGAGCCCGGTCAGGGGCCGGACGACCTCATCGAATAGAAACCGGGGCATCGTCCCGGCTCGTGGGAAATGACGATACTGATATCGCTTGCTCTCGTGACCGCCTGCCTCTTCCTCGTCGGTGCCTACGCGGGGATCGAAACGGGCTTCGTCAGTCTCGACCTCGAAATGATCAAGCACCAGGCGCAGGAGCCGGACGCCGTCGTCGAACGGGCGCTGCTCAAGATCATCCTCCAGCCGGAGCGCTTTCTGGCGCTGACGCTGATCGGGATCAACCTCACGATGGTCGTGGCGACGTCGACCTGGACGGAACTGCTTCACTATTACCAGCCGTCGCTCGTCACCGCCGGAACCGTCGCCATGTCGGGGTTCATTCTCATTTTTTGCGAGCTGCTTCCAAAGATGGTGTTCGCCGCGAAGTCGTTCGAGATGGCGAAGCGGTTCATTCCCCTCGTGAAGATTTCAGACCGCCTCCTGAGCATTCCGATCGTCGCGGTCACCTGGTTCACCCGCGGTATCATTCGGCTTCTCGGAGTCGCCGGAAGCCGGAAGCGCAGGAATATCTCACGCGATGAGCTGCTGATCCTGCTGAGCCAGGGCGCGAGCTCGGGGGTCCTACGCGAAAAGCCGACCCGCATGGCTCGCGGCATCATCGGTCTGAAGGATACGCGATTGTGCGAGATCATGATCCCGCGTCCCCGACTCTTTGCCCTCGAGGTGGGCACCCCGATCGAAAAGGCCAGGAAGCTGGTGGTGGAGGGCGGATATTCCCGCGTTCCCGTCTACGAGGGCCGGATCGACCAGGTGGTCGGCTTCCTGTATTTCAAGGATCTCTTCCTCCGGCCGCAACAGGCTTCGTCTCTAAAGGAACTCCTGTCGCCGGCCGTCTTCTCGCCCGAGATGAAGAACGCGTTCGAACAGCTCCGGGAAATGCGCCGCGACAATTTTCACGCCGTGATCATCCTGGACGAGTTCGGCTCGCTTTCCGGTCTTGTCACGCTTGAAGACCTGCTCGAGGAGGTCTTCGGCGAGATCCAGGACGAACTCGACGAGCCCGTCACCAGTCTGAAAGCGAACAACGACGGCACGATGACCGCCCCTGCCGATATGAGCCTCGCGGATTTCCGCAGGGAAACCGGGATAGAATTTATCGAAACCGAAGGCGCATCGACCCTGAATGGGCTTATACTGGCATCGGCGGGTCGCATTCCCCAGTCCGGGGAAAAACTCGAAATTGCCCGCTGTACGTTCGAAATTCTCCAGGCCGACGGCAGGCGGGTGCTGAAGGTCCGGATCGACCCGGGTGACGGGAAACGCGGAGAGACGGAAAGATGACTGGTCACGGCAGGGATCGCTTCAAGGAAGGCCTGAAGCTGGTTATGAACGGGATGAAGACACTCCACGACATCCTGCGAAGTTATTTTATCACGGGCGTTATATTGGTTGTTCCGGCGTTCGTGACTGTGTTCATCATCTATCAGCTGTTCATCTTCGCCGACGGCATCCTGGGAAACGCCGTAAGCAGCGCGATCGGCCTCCGAATTCCCGGCTTCGGTCTCATCGCGACGGCATTGTTGTTCGTCGTCGCCGGCAGGATCGCGCAGAACGTGATCGGACAGCGGATTCTCACCTGGGTCGACCGTTCCCTCGAGTCGCTGCCGGTCGTCCGGTCGCTGTATGTGGGCGTCAAGCAGGTTTCGGACGTCGTCCTGCAGCAGCACAAGGGCGAGTTCAAGCGAGTCGTGCTCGTCGAATACCCGAAGGAGGACAGCTGGGTCGTCGCATTCGTGACGGGGGATTTTCCGAGCGATGTGACCGGCGGGTTCGAAGGACGGAGCATGCTGTGCGTGTTCGTTCCGACGACGCCGAATCCGACCTCGGGCTTCCTCCTGATCGTCGACCGGACGAAGATCATGGAAATGAACCTCAGCATCGAAGAGGCGATGAAGCTCGTCATCTCGGGCGGCCTCGTGAAACCGAGCGCACAGGCGATTGTCCAGCCGGCGCAAACCGACGAAGAGTTTACGATTCCCCACTGACGGGACGAAGGAAATATAGTATATGATATATTCAAAGAACCGGTCATTGCGTGCCCTGGTGGCGATTCTTCCGGCCTTCCTCTGGAACCTGGCGGGAACCCCTCTTTCGGCGCAGGGATTCGACGACATGAAACAGTATCTCGAAGTGCGCGATGCGGCTGCGGCCGTGAAGCTGGAACTGGAGCGAGCGGCATCCGGGGCTTCCGGTTCCGTCCTGCTGAGCAATCCGAAGGCGGAGCAGGAAGTGCTGGACATGCTGAACTGGCTCGACGCGCGGGTGAAGGAACTCGAAGGGCAGGCGAGCCCCCTCTCGGTCTATTACAACGACCGGTTGGCACGCATCCTGGCCGACTGTCGCAAGCTGTATCCGCATTTCATCAAACGGCGCGCCCTCGCCGCCCGCACGGGCGTCATGCTCATGCCCCTGGACCAGTCGAAAGGCGGCCTCGTGGTCATGCAGACGCCGGCTCCCGCTCCGAACCCCGCATCGGCGGTCGCACCGACCCTTCACG
>MWAR01000524.1 GCA_002068715.1 bacterium ADurb.Bin374 | reverse complement strand
GCTGGGCGTGGGCACGCAGCGGCACGGCGCCGTCGAGCAGCGGACCGAGCGCTTCCATCTGGATGATGCGGTCGCGCAGGCCTTTCTTCGACTGTTTCAGCTCGTGGTAATCCTGGGCTTTCATGAACGTTTCGCGGAGCAACGCAGCGATGCCCATGCGGGTGCAAGGGAACGACTTGCGACCGAGCAGGGTCTGTTTGGGTTCTTCACCGAAGCAGACCTTGATGCCGGCCTGCTCGACGATGAGACCGACATCTGCCGAATTGCCGTAGGTCTTCAGGATCGAGCAGTGGCCTGCGATCAGGTTCGAGTTGCCGGGACAGACCATACACACAGAAATACCTGACCGCCTGGCGTCGCTCAGTGCGTCCGAGCGCATCTTGATGCCGTCGAGCGGCCGCAGATGCGGGGTGATCGGGTCGGAGAGCTCGCAGAGGTCCGAGCCCGACAGGCCATACCCGTGATCGGATAGACCCAGATGGGTGTGCGCGTCGATCAGGCCCGGGATCAGGTATTTCCCCTGACCGTCGATGACCGTCTCGACGTTTTTCAGAACCTTCGAGCCGACCGCAGCGATCTTGCCTTTCTCGATCAGAACCTTCTGAGCGGGAAAGAATGCACCGCTGAGGTAAACCCGAACATTATCGAATAGGATGGACGACATGACCTCTCCCTTCCCGCGTAACGCGGTCCGAAGGGCTCAGAGCACCCGAGCGCCGTCGATGAACACCGACTCCGCCTTGGACCGGGAGTCGAGAGGGTGTCCGCTCCAGACGACGACATCGCCGTCAAAACCGGTTTCGATCTTGCCGAGGCGCTTGTCGAGTCCGAGGATGGCAGCCGGATACTCGGTGATCGCCTTGATCGCGCGCTCTTCCTCGAGGCCGTGGCGCACGCACAGCGCGGCGGCGAGGCTGAGACCCTCGATCGGGATGACCGGGTGGTCGGTCGTGATGGCGACCATGCAGCCCTCGTCGAGCAGCACGCGCACCGTGTCGAACGTGCGATGCCGCAGTTCAGGCTTCACGCGGCAGGAGAAGGTCGGGCCGACGACGGCCTTGGCCTTCCAGCGGCCGAGTTCCTTGGCGATGAGATGGCCTTCGGTGCAGTGGTCGATGACGAGGTCGAGGTTGAACTCCTGGGCGATGCGATACGCCGTGATGATGTCGTCGGCGGTGTGCGCGTGGGCGCGGGCCTGGATCTTGCCTTCGAGCAGGGGCATCAGGGCCTCGAGCTTGATGTCGCGGTCCTTGAAGTCTTTCGACTTCTTCTTCTTCGAGTAGTCCTGGGCCTTCATCAGCCACTCGCGGATGACGGCGGCGGTGCCCATGCGGGTGCACGGGAACTGCTTCTGCTCGGCGTAGGTGCGCTTCGGGTTCTCGCCGAAGGCCAGCTTCATGCCGCAGCTCTCGCGGATGGCCGCTTCCTCGGCGATCTTGCCGCGGGCCTTGATGATGCAGGCCTGGCCGCCGATCGGGTTGGCCGAGCCGGGAGTGACGAGCATCGTGGTGACGCCGCCGGAGCGGGCGTCGGAGAGGGCCTGGTCGCGCATCTTGAGCGCATCGAACGCGCGCACCTGCGGGGTGACGAGGCCGAACGACTCGTTCAGGTCGGCGTCGACCCAGCCGATGCCCTCTTCTTCGAGGGTGATGTGGGTGTGAGCGTCGATAAAGCCGGGCATGATGAACTTGCCGTCGCAGTTGATCGGCTTGTCGGAATCCTTTTCCTTGCCGCCGACCTTCGGCTTCTTCGCCTTCACGCTGGCCAGCGTGACTTCGGTGATCTTGCCGTGGTCGAGCACGAGACGGCCGAGCTGCTGGAACTTGCCCTGATAAAAAATGGTGCCTTTTTCAAGGATGACGCGCATTGCAAGTTTCCCCTTTCCTTCCACTGATGCCGGGGAATGTCGGATGTGTACGTCCCCGGGTAAGCACCCCCACATCGGGGAACAGCGCCTTCCGGGCATTGCTGCTCCGTGCATGCGCCGCGACCCTTGCAGGGCTTTATCGAGGCGATATTTTACATTCTAAACACCGGAAATTCAACCTCTTTTTCCTGCCGCTTTCCATGCCCGTTTGGCGGGGCACTGAACGAAATGTCGCCTCCCGATGCCGTACCGCAAGCCTTGACACCTTCGGAAAACGGTTCCTATAATGGGGGAAAGTCTGCGGAAAGGGGCGGCTATGCTCCGCTGTCTTCTACGAGGGTTGCTGATCGCCGGCATCACGTTCACCTGCACCGGGTGCCGGGAATCGGCCACCCCTGTCCCTGCGGCGACGGCCACGCCATCGCCTTCAGCGGCAATGGTCGTGACGCCTGCATCGTCTCCGATCGGGCAGACAGCAAATGCGTCGTCAGCCGTTGAACGGACGCTCGAGGATGCCCACAGGGAATACCTCGCGGCCTACGACCGGTATGTGAAGATGCTCAGGGAAAGCGGCCCCCAGACGATGGAGACGCTTGGCGCGCTAGCCGAATACCAGCGGAAATACCAGACATACCAGCTGATGCTCGGCAGTTCGAAATCATCGCGCTGAACGACCCGGGCTGGGCTTGCATAGCCCGGCCTCACGGCGTTACAGGTTCAGCAGAATCGCTCACGCCGTGATGAGGACGGTTCCGGCTATTTTCGCCACCGTGAGTTTCTCATGCAGCAACAAGGCTGTGAAGAAGAGAGAAACGACCGGATACGTCGCGATCATCACCGCCACTTTTCCCGCATCTGGAACTTCCCGGAACGCTTTCAGCATGGCGAGGACTCCCAGGCATCCCGCGAGAATGCCCGACGTGCCGAGAAACAGGATCGTTTTCGGCGCAACCTGGGTCACGAGCCCCCATTTGCCTGTAACCGTAAGGATCAGGACGGACACCACCGCGATGCAGAGGGTTCTGATGAAGACGCCGACGGCCGGGTCAGACTGGACGGCGGACCATTTGTCGAGCACGGGGGTGACGCCAAAGCAGAGGATCGTGAACAATACGTATTTCATCGGACGGGGCTTCTCCTCGTTCGTTGTGAATACAGGTTCCGTCAGGCCTCTTCGGCCATGACGGATGCCTGGGTGGTGCGATTCTTGCCGTTACGTTTGCTGTAATACATCGCCTTGTCGGCGGCTTCGACGAGGGAGTCCTTGTCATGCGCGTCGCCGGGGTAGGCCGCCACGCCGAGGCTGCAGGTGATGCGCAGTTCGCCGAGGGGATTGCTGATCGTGAGCGCCGCGATCGATTCGCGCAGACGCTCAGCCGTGCGATGCGCCTCGTCTGTACGGGTTTCGGGAAGGATGATCGCCATCTCCTCGCCGCCGTAGCGGCACGGGATGTCGATGCCGGTGCGGATCGTCTCGCGGATCGCTAGGGCGACGCGCTGGAGGACCTGATCGCCGACCTGGTGGCCGTACACGTCGTTGAACCGTTTGAAATTGTCGATATCGATCATGATCAGCGACAGCTTCAGCCCGTAGCGGCGCGCGCGGAGGACTTCCTCCGAGAGGCGTGCCGAGAAGTAGCGAAACACGAACAGCCGCGTCAGCCCGTCGGTGATCGATAGTTCGTACAATTTATTGTTTTCGATCGTCACCGCGGCCTGGGAAGCGATCAGGTTCAGCAGATTCAGGTCGTTTGACTCGAATGGATGGCCGCTGCGCTTGTTGACGATGTTGATGACGCCGATCGTGCCGTCCTTGAACTTGAGCGGCGAGCAGAGCAGCGACCGGATGTCCTCGACGGGAAGCAGGCTTCCGAAGTTGCGGAATTCCGGATCGCGGAAGCCGTCGTTCGAGATGCGGCCTTTGCCGTCCTTCGCGACGATGCCGCAGATGCCGTGGCCGAGCTTCACCGGCGTGCCGCTGACGATGCGGAACCGGCCGCCCGACGCGACTTTCACGACAAGCTCGTCGGTTGTATCGTCGAGCAGCATGATCGAGCCGCGCTCAGCTTCCAGCACCTCGATCGCGTGTGTCAGCACGAATTTGAGCAGCTCTTCCGAGTCGGTGATGAAGTTGACCGCGTTGCTGATCTCGAACAGCGTATTCAGTTCGCGCATGCGACTTAGCCGCTGATCACGCTCTTCGCGAATCGCGTCGATCATCGCCTGGAAATTCCGGTGCAGGAGGCCGATCTCGTCGTTGCGGCCCGAGCTGACCTTGATATACAGATCGCCGGCGGCGACTTTCGTCGTGGATTCTGCGAGCTGATTGATGGGGCCGGCCATGTGAAGTGCGAGGTAGGTGCCGGTGATGAACGCCGCCAGCAGACCGAGCAGACCGAAAATACCGAAGTCGCGCCGCATGCGGGAGCCGAGCTGGGCGAACTCGGACGCCGGCAGCGAGATTTCGAGGAGGATGGCTTCGGAAATCTTGCTTCGGAGGGCGACTTCGCGCACGAAGGTATGCTGCGCGCCCATCACGTCCATCACGCCGGTGCGCCGGTCGATGAGCTCCGGAGCGGTGTTCGTCATGCGCTTGCCGTAGATATCCATAAGAGTGGTGAGGACTCTGCGGTTGTCATACAGCAGGCTGAATTCTGCTCCCGTCAGCCGTTTGAGACGGTCGCCGAAGTCGCGGGCGAGCCTGTAGGCGAAGACGACGTGAACGGGCTCGCTCTGACGGAGTTTCGTGATCTCGGCAGCCGCGAAAATCCACGGCTCGCGACCGAGAATGTAGAGGTTGTAGCTCAGTGGAACGTGGCAGAGAGCCGGAATGATCTTTTCCAGGGATTCCGAGGGTGGGACGCCCTCCTCGAGGAACGGTGTTCCTCGGTTTCGGACCATCGCGATGTAGTCGAGGCCGGAACGGATCAGCTCATACTGCAGGACCGGCGTCGTCGCCGAGGCCGCGAACCCGGTGTGGGCGACATTGTACAGGTCGAAGTCGGCGACGGTTTTCGCCCGGACGCGCAAGGAGTCGAGCTGATCCTCGAGGCTGTCCCGGAACAGGGTCGCCGCCGAGCCGAGCCGCTTGTTGAAATCCTGGCGCGCAGCCTCGTCGGTTCGCTGAAGAGACAGGAGCATCAGCAACGAGAGCGGCGTGACGAGGACGAGAACGAACACCAGCAGGATCTTGGCCCGCAGGCTGGTGGGAGCGAAGCGGTCAGAAAACGGCACGGCGAAGTTCGATGTTTCCACCGACCCTCCTGACACCGTTCATGAAGGTGCGGCGCAGATCGGTGCTGAATGGCGAGGCCGTCAGACTCGCGAGTCCGCCGACGGCGCCGAGTTTTTCGGGGAGATCGGCCGGCAGTGCCACCTTGTAGCTCCGCTGGGGGTCGAAATCGCCCTGCCAAGGAAATATTTTCGACAATTTATTATCTTTGAGCTCGATGGAAAAGCCGGCGAAACAGAGAGGAACGCCGCCGGTCGCGAGCATCCGTTCGATGAGGCGCCTGAGCGTCGTTCCGGGAATGTTCACCGTGCTGACGCCGCAGATGCGGGGCATGTCCGCCGTGAGACGGGCGGGCGTGAACACCGAGAGCGGGTCGTTCATGCTGTGGATGTCCGTGACGGGCATAAGGGCGAAGTCCGAGTCGGTCTCGACGCGCAGGACGTCGGCAACGAGGCGGCCATACGGCGAGTCATACGTTCCATCGTTCGACACGGGGGTGGAAAGATTCGCAAGCTCGATGGAGAGGGACTGGACCCGGAGGGTTTCGTCGCCTTCCGGGACGTCGATATACCGCCGGTCGACGCAGGGGGCGATGACGGACATCGAAGCGAGATACTGTTTGAGGTTTTCACGCAGCAGGCCGAACGCCCGAACGTTTTTCCCGGTGCGGAGTTCGGGCCAGTTCTGCGGGGTGTTGAGCATGAAATCGGTGACGGCGACGCTGTACATGCGTGCCGAGTCGAGCGGTTCCTCCCCGACGGCGATCTGTACGAGTCGGAATCCGGGTGGGTTCATCATCGAACAGGTGCAGGTGAGACCGGATGTCTGGACGAAGCTTCCGCGGCCGCTCAGCCCCTCCTCGACGAGATTCTCGATCTGCCAGCCGGCGAGTTCGGTGCGCACGATCGTGTTCTCGAAAGGCAGGGCGTCATAGAGATCTCGAAGAGAGATCGACCCGGACGAAATCACTGCCTTGATCGCGCCGGAGTTGAGAAACGCGACATCGGTTTTCGCGACGGCGCGCATCGAGTCGGTGATGAGATTGCCCATGCTGGACTCTTCGTTGAAGTTGCGCTTGAAGTTGCCTTCCGACGTCGCGACGACCTGCTCGAGCAGGCTGTCGACCTTCGCCTCGACCCGGGCGATCTCCGTGACGAGCGCAGCGCTCGGGGAGATATGAGCCGCATCGACGGGAAGAATCGTCTGGACGGCTTTCTCGAGGTTCCATTGCGAGCCGATATACGGAATGCGCACCATGCCGACGCCTGCCCCGCGCGCCGGCGGGGTGGGCAGGACGAGGGGCCGCCGGCCCGGGTCCGTCATCTGGCCGCTGATCAGGTCGCCGATGATGATGTCGACGTCAGGAAACAGTTCGGCGAGGTCGGGGCGGGTGTCTAGACCTGGCTGGTGCGACAGGAGGACGATCAGCTCTGCTCCCCGGGCCCTGAGCGATGCCGCGGTCTTCTGGACGGCCGCGTGCATGTCGCTGATCTCGATCTGCATGATGTTTTCCTGGCGTGTGTTCCGGGCGAGGTCGACCATGCCGAGACCTATGACGCCGACGCGGGTTCCGTCTTTGTCCAGGAGTATGCCGCCGGAGAACGTGTTGCCGAGCGGGGAGGCGAGATCTCGATAGTTGCAGGCGAGCATCGGGAGCTTGTTCGTGCTGATGAAGCGTCGGAGGGTGTCGAGACCGAACTCGAACTCGAGGTTGCCGACGGCGATGGCGTCGTAGCCGACTTTCTGAAGCAGTTCGAACGGCACCTCACCCATCGTCAGCGATGCTTCGGGCGAGCCGAACAGGCTGTCGCCGGTGTCGAGCAGAAGCGCTTTCTTCGGGTCGAGGCGATACGTCTTCATCGTATCGTCGATCAGGGCCCGGAGAAACGCGAGACCGCCGGCTTTTTCGTAGACCCGATCCGATACTTCGCCCTGGAAGGGGTTGATCTGCCCGCGCAGGTTCGAGGTGTAGAAAATGACGAGATGGCGGGACGGGATGCTCATGTGGTCTTTCAGCAGAAGACCACCGAGAATGGCGCTCAGAACGAGGGTCAGGATGGTCAGATTACGGATCAAACGCTCGCTCTTTTCCCGGGTGGCGTTCCGCTGAACTCTCGAGCGGATGTTTGGGCGGCTCTCCCCCGGCAGAATATCGGGAGCGAGAGTATCAGAACCGGGTGGAGAGTGTCAAGGAGCCGATCGGAGTTCCCAGCGGTCGAGGAGGTCGGGGCCGATCTCGGCGAGGAAGCGGGACGGCTGGGAGAGGGTGGTGCCGGATGCGGGGTCCCAGGCGAGGGCGGGGTGGGTAAGATACAGCTGTTCCTGCGCCCGGGTCATGGCGACGTACATCAGCCGTCGCTCTTCTTCGAGATCAGAGGGGTTTCTGAGAGCGCCGAACGAGGGGAAGCGGCCCTCCATCGCCCAGATGACGAACACGGTGTGCCATTCGAGCCCTTTCGCGGAATGGATCGTGGAGAGGATCAGGCGTTCCTCGTCGTCATCATCGGAGGCCAGAATCTCGTCGATGCTGTTCTTCGGCGGTT
>MWAR01000523.1 GCA_002068715.1 bacterium ADurb.Bin374 | reverse complement strand
CCGGCGGTTCCGAAGTGCTTTCTGCCGCGACGCTCGGCGAGGGTGGAAAATGGGGCGACCTCCGGGTTCTCGCGCGCGGGAACGCGAGCGCCGCGCCTGCTGTCCTGAGAGGCCTGCGGCCGGGCGACATTCTGCTTCACAACCACCCGGACGGCGTGCTTCAGCCATCCGACGCCGACCTCGGGGTCGCGTATCTCTGCGGCCAGTCCGGCATCGGATTTGCCATCCACGACAACGAATGCACGACGTCCTACGTCGTCGTCGAGCCGCCCGCGCCCGAAGGGTACGAACCGCTCGATCGCGACGGGATCGTCTCGCTTCTGCAGCCCGACGGGGCGATTTTCAACAAGCTCGAGGGCCGCGAGGAGCGTCCTGGCCAAATCGGCCTTATGGAATCGGTGATCGACGCCCTGAACACCCCATGCCACGCGATTCTCGAAGGAGAGACCGGGGTAGGGAAGAGCCTCGCCTACCTGATCCCGGCGCTGTATTTCGCGCACCTGCGCAAGTGCCGGGTCGCCGTCTCGACGAACACGCTCAACCTGCAGAGCCAGTTGTGCGGGAAAGATCTTCCATTCCTGTCGAAATATATGCCCTTCCCATTCACCTTCGCCCTGATGAAGGGCCGCTCCAACTACCTGTGCCGCCGTCGCATGGCCGAAATGGAAAGCCCCATGGAGGGCGAAATCCTGCTCGACGCCGACGAACTCGACGAGTATCTGAGGCTGAGGCTCTGGGCGCAGAAAACGGGCGACGGCTCCCTCGGCGACCTGACGTGGGAACCGAAAGATTCTCTCTGGGAAAAAGTCTGCGCCGACAAGGACGCGTGCCTGCACATACGGTGCAGCGAGTTCAACCGATGCTTCTTTTTCGAGTCGCGCCGCAAGGCATCGGAAGCCGACCTGCTTATCGTCAACCACAACCTGCTGTTCGCCGATCTCGCCCTCCGCGCCGAGAGCCGCGACTACTCGCAGGTCGCCGTTCTGCCGGCCTACAAGGCCGTCATCCTCGACGAGGCTCACAACCTCGAAGAGATTGCCACCCGTCATTTCGGCAGCCAGGTCACCGGCTTCGGCATCCAGCGCACCCTCGGACGTCTCTACCACAAACGCGGCCGCCGCGAGGGCGGGGTGCTCTCCGTCCTCCTGACCCGCCTTCTCCTTGGCGCCGGAACGTTCTCGTCGAAACTCCGAGAGAGTGTAGCATCTGATATACAAGAAAAAATCATCCCGCTCCGCAACGAGATCAGCGACCTTGCCCGCGACGTGTTCGACGATGTCCAGACCTTCGTCATCGGCGACAAACAGCCGTATTTCGGCGAGCATCGGGTCCGCCTGACGAAGCACCATGTCGGCCGTCCGCCGTTCACCGATCTCGCCGCCAAAGCCTTCAGCCTCCGCGACGAGCTTTCGAACCTGGTCAGGCATCTGCGCAGGCTTCACAAACGCCTCGCCGACGCAATCACCGCGTCGGGCGAGGAAGCGCCGGAAGAATCGGCAAAGGGGAACCGCGAGTTCGAGATGCCCCTCGTCGAGCTGAACAGCTTCGGCGGCCGGTTCCAGAAAATTCAGAATTCGCTCGAACTTCTCTTCGATCTCGAGGCCGAAAAACGGGAATCATTCGTCCATTTCTTCTCGGTCGCCGTCCGCCAGAGCGGAAAATACCCGGCGATCAACTCGTTCCCGATCGCCGTCTCGAATGTAATGGTCGACAACTGCTTCACCTGCATTCCGACCGCCGTCCTCGTCTCCGCCACCCTGACGGCCAGCAAATCATTCGATTTCATGAAGTCGCGCCTGGGCCTCGACAGCGACGAACTCGACCCGGAACCTCTCGAGGGCCGCTTCCCATCACCGTTCGATTACAAGGAACAGGCACGACTGTTCATTCCGATCGACCTGCCCGATCCCGCATCACCGGATTTCATCGAACGCACCGTCAGACCCGTGGGCGAGATCGTCCGCACGTCGCAGGGCGGGGCACTCGTCCTGTGCACGTCGTATCGGCACCTGAAGCATCTTTCCGACGCTCTCTCGGTCGAACTCGAAACCGAGGGCCTTCTTGTCATGAAACAGGGCGATGCCTCGCGAGACGAGTTGCTGCGCAGGTTCCGCGAAGACGGAAACGCAGTCCTGTTCGCAACCGAAAGTTTCTGGGAAGGCATCGACGTGCCCGGAAACGCGCTCCGGAACCTCGTAATCGCCAAACTGCCGTTCGCGATCCCCGACGACCCGATTCTCGAGGCCCGCCAGGAGCTGCTGAAGGCGCAGGGGAAAAACGCGTTTTCGGAATACCAGCTACCGATGGCCGCAATCAAGCTCAAGCAAGGTTTCGGAAGACTGATTCGCCACCGCGAAGACCGGGGAACTATATGGATTCTCGACCGCCGCCTCGTCACGAAAAGCTACGGAGCCTACTTTCTCGACTCGCTGCCGCCTGCGCCATTCCGGCAGGGGCCGATCGACACCCTCCTTCCCCATGCGAGAAGCTTTTTCGGCAAATCCCGAAACCACATCTGAATCCGGGAGGATGAAAACCACCCGTTCGCCCTGACCCTGTCGAAGGGGAGGTGCTGGACTCACGTGGGAAAGACGCAGGGACGTGTTTTTCTGCATCTTCGCATGGCGGCTTAATCCGTTCAATTTTCGATTAAAACGGAATACTTCACGTTAAATTTCGAGGCAGTCATCTCCACGCTCGTAATAGCCTGACGATTTACCCGAAAATCGAAAGAAGTATTTCGATCCGCCAAGCCGATAGAGTAATGGGGAACTGTTTTTTACGAAGAGCAGAATTTCCCAGGACTTCGAGAGAAGAGGCTTTCCATGTCGATCATCACTGGAATGTCGCCGGCACAGGTTGCCGTATTGACGACAGCTCAGATCGCGGCTTTAACGACGGAAGATTTCAAAGCCATGTCGACTGCTCAGGTGAACGCCCTGACCAGCGTCCAGGTTCCCGCCATCGAAACCCGAGATCTTGTCATTCTCAGCACCAGTCAGGTACAGGCAATCCAGACCTACAACATCCAGCTTCTCCTCGCGAATCAGGCCAAAGCCCTGACGGCTTCGCAGGTCAAGGCGCTGACGAGCGACCAGGTCAAGGCGCTGACAACCTCGAACATCACGCAGCTCTCCGCGGCCCAGATCAAGGCCGTCGATGCCGGTGATCTCGCCGTTCTCTCCACCGATCAGATTGCCTCTCTGACCTCGAACCAGACGGCCGCCCTGTCGACGCAGCAACTCGGAGCTCTGACGACGGACCAGCTTCTCACGTTCGGCACGGACGAGATCAAAGCATTCACGACGGCACAGGTGAAAGGCCTGACGACCGACCAGATCGCGGCCCTGTCGACCGCCCAACTCGCTTCCATCGAGGCAGCCGATCTCGCCGCGTTCGCCACCAGCCAGATGAGCGGCTTCACCACGGAAGCGATCGGTCTTCTCTCGACGGCACAGGCCAGAGCCCTCACATCCGCTCAACTGAAGGCGATGAACGGCGACCAGATCAGGGCACTGTCGACCGCGCAGATTGCAGCCCTTTCCCCGCTCTCCGTCATGGGAATCAAGGGTGAGGATCTCGCGACGCTCACGTTCGATCAGGTCGCCGCGTTCAACTCCGCTCAGACCGCGATTCTTTCATCGCAACAGTTGCAGTCTTTCACGACAGACCAGATCGGGGCGTTCGGCACCGAAGACATCAAGGCCCTGACGCCGCTCCAGATGAAGGGCCTGACGACCGATCAGCTGTCGGTGCTCACGAGCGACCAGATCCTTGCGATGGAAACGCAGGATCTAGCAGCCCTCACCCCCGCGCAGATCGTCGGCCTGTCTCCCGCCGGCATCGGCGCGCTTTCCACGAGTCAACTCAAATCTCTGAACTCCTCCCAGCTCAAGGCCATGACGAGCGACCAGATCGGCGCGCTGTCAACGGCCCAGATAATGGCCATCTCTCCCGGTTCGATCGTCGGGATCGACGGTGAAGATCTGGCAACGCTTGAGAACGACCGTATCGCAGCCCTGACGACGGCCCAGACGGCGGCGTTGACGACCCTTCAGCTGAAAGCCCTCACGACCGCCCAGATTCAGGCATTTGGAACCGATGACCTCAAGGCGCTCACCGTGGCCCAGATGAAAGGACTAACGACCGATCAGCTTGCGGCCCTGTCGCCCACGCAGATCGCGGCGATCGAAGCCATGGATCTTGCGATGCTGACAACGGCTCAGATCGCCGGGCTGACCACGGCAGGCATATCGGCCATGACCACGGACCAGGTGAAGGGTTTCACCTCCTCCCAGCTCAAGGCCATGAGCGATGATCAGATCGAGGCGCTGTCTTCGGCCCAGATCGCTTCCCTGAATCCGGCTTCCGTCCGTGGAATCGACCCGACGGATCTTGCGGGGCTTTCAGCGTCTCAGATTGCAGCCCTCACCTCGGTTCAGACCTCGACGCTGACCACACAGCAGTTGCAGGAGCTCACCTCCGAGCAGATCAGGGCTTTCGGGACCGAAGACGTGAAGGCGCTCACCACGGCGCAGGTGAAAGGCCTCACGAGCAGCCAGATCGCCGTCCTGACGTCAGCGCAGATCGCGGCTCTCGAGACACAGGATCTCGCAGCGCTCACGACGGGCCAGATTGCCGGACTATCCATCGAAGCGATAAACACGTTTTCAACTGCCCAGGCCCGCGCCCTGACGTCAGACCAGCTCAAGGCCCTGTCGAGCGACCAGGTGACGGCGTTCTCCACCGCGCAGATCGCGGCGCTTTCCCCGGCATCGATCAAGGGACTCGCGACGGAAGATCTGGAAGCGTTCACGGTCGGGCAGATCGCCGCCCTCACCTCGGGTCAGTCGATGGCGTTGACCACCCTCCAGCTGCAGGCCCTGACATCGGACCAGATCGCAGCCTTCACCACCGGCGCGATCCAGACCCTGTCGACGGCTCAACTGAAAAGCCTCACCAGCAGCCAGATCGCGGCGCTTTCCTCAGCTCAGATTGCTGCTATTTCCCCCTTCTCGATCAAGGGGATCGACGGCGCCGATCTCGCCGCACTTTCCACGGCCCAGATCGCGGGCTTGTCTTCGGCCCAGACCGCATCACTGACCACCCAGCAGCTGCAAGCCCTCTCGATTGATCAGATCGGTGTCTTCGGCACCGACGACATCAAAGCCCTCTCCGCAGCCCAGGTGAAAGCGTTGACGAGCGATCAACTCGCCGCCTTGTCGTCCGAGCAGATCGCGGCCCTGGAAACACTCGACATCGCCGCTCTTTCCACGGGCCAGATTCCGGGACTCACTACGACTGCCATCGCCGCCTTGTCGACAGCCCAGGTCAGAGCTCTTTCGTCTCTCCAGCTCAAGGCGATGAGTGGTGACCAGATCACCACCTTCTCGACAGCACAGATTGCCGCTCTTGCCCCTTCTTCCGTCTCGGGAATCGAGACGGCCGATCTCGTTCTACTCTCGTCCTCCCAGATAGCCGCCCTGTCAACCGCCCAGACCGCACTTCTCGGCACACAGCAGCTGCGGGCGCTCACGACCGATCAGATTCTGGCATTCGGCACCGATGACATCAAGGCTCTCTCCAGCACGCAGATAAAAGGGCTTACGACCGAGCAGATCGCGGCTCTCGACTCCCCACTTCTTTCCGCGCTCGAAACGCAGGATATCGCCGCCCTCACGACCGACCAGATTCCAGGCCTGACACAGGTATCCATCAGTATTCTCACCACGACGCAGGTTCGCGCCCTTAATGCAGCCCATCTGAAAGCCATGACCAGCGACCAGCTGACCGCTTTTTCCGTCGATCAGATCGCCGCTCTTCTGCCCTCGGCCATAACGGGGATCGAAGGTGCCGACCTGTCCGCGATGGCAATCGACCAGATCGAGGCCCTCACGACCGCACAGACCGCCGCGCTCACGACCCAGCAGCTGCGCTCTCTCACCAGCGATCAGGTCGCAGCCTTCGGCACGGCCGATATCAAGGCCCTCACGAACATGCAGGTGAAAAGCCTCACATCTGAACAGCTCGCGGCGCTGACGACCGAACAGATCGCCGCGATCGAAACACAGGACCTGGCGGCCATCACGGCGG
>MWAR01000522.1 GCA_002068715.1 bacterium ADurb.Bin374 | reverse complement strand
CCCTCGTTCAGGTAAAGTGGCTCGACAAGAACAGTTCCGGCGCCGTCGACGCACAGAACGTCAACGACGAACTCCATCTCGTCTTCAGTCGCAAGATTTCGGCAACAGGCGCCGCAAACCTTTTCACCGGAGCCTGCCAGACAACACTGGACAAATGTTTCGAGATATCTACCGGCACCGTCGACAACAAAAGCAGTATTTCGGCCGTGGTCGAAGCTACGGCAGCGGACATAAAAATCGTGGCTTCGAGGACGCTGATTCTCAAGGTGAAGGACAACTCCCGCGACCTGTTCCTGGTCGGGAGTCACAAGATCACCGTCAAAGCCGACCACAACACCCTCCAGGACCTCGCGAACCCGCCGAATTACTGCATTTCCTCCCAGCCGGTCACGATACTTCCCCAGTAATCCCGGGTCGCGCAAACCGGACGTCCCGGAATTTTGCCACGTGCCGGCCATCCCGTCATATATCGGGAGAAATTGTTTACACCCGTTCATGAAACGACATATCATGGCTAGAGAACCCCAAGAGGATCGGCCAGAGAGAAAACATCCATGAGAACTCACCCCGAACACGGTCTGGAACGGCTCCAGGCAGCCCTCGCCCCCCGCGGCATCCATTTCCTTAACCAGTCGGCACGAGGGAATTTCGGATGCTCGTGAAGGGCCCCCTTGGAATTCATCTGGATCTTCGGCCTGACTACAACAGCAGAAGTCAGCTGCAGAACGCCTTGCGCAATGCCCTGCTCCAGGCGGTTCAGAAGGAAGGCCTGGAGCGGGCAAAGCAGATCGCCAAAAAAGCCTGTCCGGCACTTTCCCTGACAGGAGAAACGCCTGAGCAACTGGCCGAAGCGCTTCTGCAGGGTCTTCCGAGGGCCCATGAGGTGTTCAAACCCGTGTTGGTGGACAGGAAAACCGAACCCGCTCACGAACAAAGCACACTCGAGGAGCTGGTTACGTCGCTGACAAGCTACGGCAGCAGAAAGTGAGGGAAAGCCGCTCCGGTCTTACCCTTTTGCCGCCTTCCGAACTTCGACGAACCGGTTGAACTCAGGGAAAATCGTGCAGAGAAGGTCCCTGAGTTCCGGATGCCGGTCGAGCAAATCAATGTTCTGACGACATCGCAGTTCGGCCATGGGGAACTTCTTCGCCCACACGAACGACGACACCTCGCCGATGCACGCCTTGAGTTCCGGCGGCGCGATCGCGGCGGCGCGCAACATGGCGAGTTTCGCGTCTTCCAGGCGCTGAGCTTTTTCCTTGAATTTCGAAGGCATTCGTAACCTCCCGCCGATTGTCGTCAGTTCACGGACTCGGGCATATCGGCCGTTTTCGGTGAACAGTTTCAGATGTTCTGGTTTCGGCCGGCAATCTCCTGGTATTGCCTCCTGTCGAACGAGGTGATTTTACCATGTTTCAACCCTGCGCCACGCCCCGCGCAACGATGTGAAATGGCGCACACCGGTGTGGCGCATATCGAGGGTGGCGCGTTTGTGGAGGGTGTATAATGGCCAGAGAGATTTTCATGAGGATCGTTCATGAGCGAGAAGATCGGTCGATTCACCCACGATCTCCACCAAAGGCTGACACCACGCTCCGGACCGTCTTGGAGACGCCCTGGAGGAAATTCCGATCACAACGGGAGGATTTCATGTCGTCACGCATTCTTCTGGTCGCCCTGTTCGCAATGACATTCTGCCCCTGTTTGGCAGCCATGGCTCAGACAGCGTCGCCCGCAGCTTTGGCATCCGACTCGTTCGCGACGTCGGCCGGCAACCTCGACATCACATTCGTCGGCCACGGCACCCTGATACTCCGCTTTGCCGGGAAAACTATACATATTGATCCTTATAGTTCTCTCGCGGACTACACCAACCTGCCCAAAGCAGATCTCATCCTCGTCACGCACGGTCACTCAGACCATCTCGACGCCAAGGCGATCGCGGCAGTCCGGACTCCCGATACGGCCATCATCTACACGGAAGCCTGTGCCGCAGAGCTGCCCGGCGGAACCGTCATGAAAAACGGTGACACCAACACCGACTTCGGCTTCACGATCGAGGCCGTGCCCGCCTACAACATCGTCCATACCCGCGACAACGGTCAGCCGTTCCATCCGAAGGGCGAGGGGAACGGCTACATCCTGACCTTCGGCAAAACACGCGTCTACGTGGCCGGCGACACCGAGAACACGCCCGAGATGAAGGCTCTGACCGGCATTGACGTGGCGTTCCTGCCCATGAACCTTCCCTACACCATGACGCCCGAAATGGTCGCCGACGCAGCCCGCGCCTTCAAGCCGCGCATTCTCTATCCCTACCATTACGGTGACACCGACCCCTCGAAACTGACGGCCCTTCTGTCCGATCTTCCCGAGGTGGAAGTCCGCATCCGGGCGATGAAATGACCCGGAACGCCGTCGTCGTTGTCATCGGCACGCGTCGCCGAGCCGGAACAGGACCGGCATCACTGAAAGAGACCGGGAACCGGATCAAACCGTGAACGCTCGAGCAAGCCTGGAAACCGCCAGGCAGACGCCATCCCTCGCCGGCGATGTCTGGGGCGGCCTTGCGGCCATGCTCGTCGCCCTGCCGTCGTCGATCGCCTTCGGCGTTCTCGTCTACTCCGGTTTGGGGACGGCGCACGTCGCGCAGGGCGCCATGACCGGGATCCTCGGCGCAGCGGCCGTGGGCATCATGGCGCCGCTCGTCGGCCGGAACGGCGCGCTCATCTCGGCCCCCTGCGCCCCCGCGGCAGCGGTTCTCTCAGCTGTGATCGCCGAACTCCTTTCCGGAGGCAATGGGCACCGGTTGGCGCCGGAACTCATCCCGGCCATTCTCGGCCTGATCGTGCTCGGGGCGGGTCTTCTGCAGATCTTTTACGGCATGGCGGGTTGCGGGCGGCTGATCAAGTTCATTCCGTATCCTGTGGTGACAGGTTATCTGTCGGGCGTCGGTCTGCTGATCATCATCGGCCAGCTTTCCAAGATCCTCGGCCTGCCGAAGGAAACCACCCTGTTCGACGGCCTGCTGTCGCCGGGCCTCTGGAAATGGCCCGGCTTGGCGGTCGGCATCGCCGCGATGGCCGTTATGATCCTCGCTCCCCGGCTGACCCGCACCATTCCCGCGCCGGTCCTGGGACTCGGGGCCGGTGTTCTCACCTATTTCAGCCTGGCCTTCTTTGATCCCTCGCTTCTGCAGCTCGATGGCAACGCCCTTATCATCGGGCCGATCCAGGCCTCCGGCTCGTTTTTCGAGGCTGCGAGCATGCGAGCCGGATCGCTTGTTTCCATCGACGCCGGTCTCCTCCGACTGACGTTCGTCCCCGCCCTCACGCTTTCTATCCTTTTATCTATAGATACGCTCAAGACCTGCGTCGTCCTCGACGCGCTGACCCGGAGCCGCCACGACTCCGACCGTGAGCTCATCGGCCAGGGAACCGGCAACCTCGCCGCGTTCCTTGCCGGCGGCATGGCGGGGGCCGGGACCATGGGCCCGACACTGGTGAACCTGACAAGCGGCGGCCAGACCTGGCGTTCGGCCGTTTTCGAGGGCATCGCCGTCGTCCTTTCCCTCCTGCTTCTGGCCAAACTGATCGCCTGGGTGCCCATCGGAGCGCTCGCTGGCATCCTCCTCGTCGTGGCCTGGAGAATGATAGATAAAAGTATATTTCATCTTCTGGCAACCCCGGCCGGACGCCAGGACTTCGCCGTCATCTCGGCCGTCGTCATCACCGCCCTGACCGTTGATCTGATCGCCGCCTCGGGGGTCGGCATCGCTCTCTCGATCCTGCTGTTCATCAGGGACCAGATCAGGGGAAACGTCATCCGGCGCAAGATGTATCTCAACGAGACGTCCTCGAAAACCCGGCGGCCGGCGCAAGAGCGCGAGCTGCTCCGGGAGCACGGCAGCCAGGGCATCTTCTGCCAGCTGCAGGGGAACCTGTTCTTCGGAACGACCGACCAGCTGTATTCCCAGCTGGAACCCGACCTGCGGTCGAAGCGCTTCCTGCTGCTGGACATGCGGCACGTCCTGTCGATGGACTACACCGCGGCCCATCTGCTCCAGATGATGCAGTCACAGCTCGAGGAGCGCGATGGCCGTCTGTTGTTCAGCGGCATGCCGTCGGGCCTGCACGACCAGCGTAATTTCGAGGCGTATCTCGAGCAGCTCGGGGTCATCCAGCAGACCGGCGGCATCATGGTGTTCGAGACCCGGAACGACGCCCTCGTCTGGATCGAATCACAGCTGCTGGAAGGATGCGGGGTGGTCCGACCGACGGAAGAGAGCCCACTGAAGGTCGGAGAGTTCGATCTTTTCCGCGAATTCGACGATGCGTCTCTCGCCGGCCTTGCCGCCTGCATGCAGGAAACCTCCGTCCCTCCCGGAACCAGGATCTTCGCGAAAGGTGATGCGGGAGACGAGCTGTATCTGGTCCGCCGCGGCCGCATCAGCGTTCTTCTGCCGCTCGAAGGCGGAAAAAGCCACCACCTCGCCGATATCGGCCGCGGAAGCTACGTGGGTGAGCTGTCATTTCTCGACCGCCGCCCTCGCTCCGCCGACGCCATCGCCCGGGAAGCGACAGACTTGTTCGTCCTCTCCCGGAAGCGCTTCGACGAGCTCGTCCATTCCTCGACGCTCGTCGGCGTAAAAGTGTTCGCACGGCTCGCTCTCGTCATCGCCGAACGACTTCGCCAGACCGACGTCGAACTGGAAAGTCTCGAAGAGCGCTGACAAACAGTATAATATATTTATATTTATATTTTTAGGGCGTATCTATCGATTTTTCCATGACAGAAGTCAATTTCGCGCTCCAGTTCGCGCCAAGCCTGTCGAAGCACGAGAGGCTCTCGTCCCTCTGGCAGGCTCAGGACAGATCTCGACAAGTTCAGGGTGAACGGGGGGAACATTCTCCTGGGTTCAATGGATTGCCGCAGCCCTTGACACCTTCGATGCTCGAGCTTACGTTTGCAACATCACGCCGCGAGAAAAGGAGACCCACGATGGAGACCGCCGCCGGGATCACCAGGGAAAAAGCACTGGAGCTGCTGCACACCCACGTCAAAAACGAGAACATGATCCGTCACTGTCTTGCATCCGAAGCCGTGCTGAAAGCCCTGGCCCGCCGACTGGGCGAAGACGAGCAGGTGTGGGGCCTGGCCGGCCTCCTGCATGACCTCGATGTCGAGATCACCAACGCCAACCTCTCGGTTCACGGCCTGAAGTCTGTCGAGCTTCTTGGCCAGGCTGGGGTTTCTCCCGAGATCATCGACGCCATCCGGATGCACAACGAGCACGCCCACGGCGAGACCCGGTCGAAGCGCTTTCACCACGCACTCGCGGCAGGCGAGACGATCACGGGCCTCGTCACGGCCACGACCCTCGTGTATCCCGATAAAAAGCTTGGCAGCGTCAAGCCGTCCTCGATCGTCAAGCGCATGAAGGAAAAAGCGTTCGCGGCGTCGGTCGATCGCGAGATCATCCGCGAGTGCGAAAAGATCGGGGTCCCCCTGAACGAGTTCGCCGCTCTCGCCGTCGAGGCCATGCAGTCGGTCGCTCCTGATCTGGGCCTGTAACACTCTTTCGCTCGATCACGGGAGGAGCCAAGCCCCGCCTGCCAATTTTTCCATACCCCAGCTGACAAAAATCAGGCGTTTTTTCCTGCCGTTCCGCAAGACGCATCGGCAAACCTGCATTGTGAAACAACTTTCCAAAGCAGGCTCATGTGGCAGACTTTTTGCGATTTCATTGTTCTCGGTCGTTTTATTGCCTGTTTCACACGTATCTGAGAATGGAGAAATCGCGTGAAGACAATGACTCGCAGCTTGACGGCTCTCGTGATGGCAGCTCTTTTCCTCGGCTTTTCCCCGACTTGGGCGGAAGAGTCTCCAGACTGGGCGGCCCTGCTGGCCTCGGTCGATGAACCAGGGCTTCGACAGACCTTTCAGAACAGCATCTCCGCCGGCCTGATCGGCAACGCACACGAGTTCCAGGTTGCGCTTTCCCGTGCCCGCGCTCAGCGGCAGCGCGGTGGCAACCAGGGTGGCGGCTCCGGCCTCTCTGCGGCGATTTCCAAAGCCTGCGCAGGCCTCAACAAGCTCGATCGCGACGCCACCCAGGGCATGCGGTTCGACGGCAAGCAGCACCTGTTCATGACGTTCAGCGGCGAGTTTCCCCGCAGCTACCAGGCGGCTATCAAGCTGGCGGCCTGCTTCGATCCGAAAGTCGGTACGCCCGAACTGAAGAAGAACTCGAAGGAAATCAACGAGTATCTCTCGGTGATCGAAAACGACCCGATCATCCAGCACGCCCTGAAGGTCACGAACACCACGATGGACGACCTGAAAGAGAACTGGTTCGGGGCCGGCGCCGGCTTCGAGCACGTCATCTGCGGCGAGATGAAGAGCACCTCCGTCAGCGGATATCACTGGTGGTATAAATTCTACTCCGACGACCTGGCCGGCCGCGCGAAGATCCAGGGAAGCATCGACCACGCGAGCGACACGGGTATCTATACCGGCCGCTTTACCTGGGACCCCGACGGCAACGGGCCCCTGCCGGTCCTGAAGAAGAACAAGGGCGGCTTCACCATCGGCAACTCGGCCCAGGCGCTTCTCGCGCTCGGCCACATCGCGATCGAGACGGCTCGCCGCAACGGCGGCAACGCCCCCTCGGCGGTCCAGTTCGACGCCAACATCAACGGCCATGCCTACACCTGGCAACTCTACACGTTCGGCAACACGATCCGCAGCCTCTACCCGATCTGCGGTTCGGGCGACACCGCCTCCGACAACGAAAGCCTCAATGCCGAGTATTACGACCTCGAGGATGACTGCCTCCGCGGCCTCTACGGCGAGGGCTCCCTGAGCGTCCACTGATCCGACCCGCACGAAGCGGGAAGTAGGCCGCTGGCGCCCGGATGGCGCAAACCCATGCGGGCCCGTCTCTCTGGAAAGACCGGGCGGGGCTTCCAAAAGCCCCGCCCGGTTTCTCATGTTGCGAACCATCCAATGAACACCATGATCACCGCATATCTGGCGAACGGAGCGGATCACGACCCGCCCCTACTGACATATAACGATTGTTATTGTGCCTGGCATGTATGTTTCATCATAAGAGCCGATCCGCAGATTTCGCAGATGGCGCAGATGAAAATATTAACGAAACGCAGGCGGTATCGGGCTGGTGTTCCTATCTGGCCTTCATCTGCGTTTTAGTTCTCGCCTTGTTGGTTGGATGGGCGGGTTTGAAACCCACCCCTACGCCTGGGGATTTCAGCTCTGCGTCTCTGTACCTCGGCGGTGAAATGGTCTTCGTAAGCTCTTTGATTCAGCCGGGGTGAATGCCTGTGTGACCGACCTGGCTTGCGGGAAAAGCCTGAGAATCGTGAGAAAAAACAACCGCAGGCTCCGGAGATTTTCCGAAGCCTGCGGCGTTTCAGGCCTTCAGGTGATTACTTTGCGGACTGGCCCATGTAGGTCTTGAGGGAGGGATCGCCCATGAGGTGGTAGACTTCCCAGTAGTACTGTTTGCGGCTGGAGGTCGAGGACTCGACGGCCAGGTTGCCGGCGACGAAGAACGCGGCATTGGAAACGCCGTTTCCCTCGAACAGGGCGTCGATGGCGCCGGGGCCGGTGTTTTCCTTGAGCGGCGGAACGCCCTGGTCGTTCGGCTTCACGATCGAGTGCAGGCCGATGCCCCACCAGAAGTCTTCGTCCCAGTAGGTGCTGTTCGTGCCGCCGACGTAGCCGATGGCACCGGCATCCTTGGCGCGGAGCCAGGCTTCGCCGAAGCAGGTTCCGACTTCAAACTTGCTGGTCAGGCAGCAGTTACCGATGACGAACGGGTATTTGCCTTTGTTGCCCAGCTTGTTGATGTCGCTGATCGACATGCCCGGGTCAGCCCAGGAGGTCGACGAACCGTGGGCCGTGTAGTTCACGTAGCAAGCGCCCTTCGCGATGGCCGCCTGGATCGACGCCACGTTCTGCTGGGAACCGGCGGAGAGATACTTGTTCACCGTTTTGAAGCCGTGACCGGCGTTGAAGTAATACTTCTCGGCGTAGTTGATGTGCGGCCAGCCGTGGCTCTTCGCCCAGCCTGAATCCCAGCCGGCGATCAGGACCGCATCGTTGAGGAACGACGGATCGGCGAACTGGGCCTTCTCGTATTCCATGGTTTTCTCGATCTGCGGCGTCAGCTGGTCGAGCGTCTGCGCGGAGAAGCGGCCGGTCAGCATGTCGGGCAGGAAATCGCCCGGCGTGACGGCGACGTAATACAACTCGGTGATGTGCGAGCCGGTCTGGCCCTTGAAGGCCGGGATCTGCTCGTGATCGCCGACGAACAGCACGTAGCTCGGAGCCGGCTTGTCGGCGGTCGGGTTGTTGTAACGATCATGCAGGTATTTCTTCAGGCCTTCGGTGAGAGCCGCGCCCGTGCCGAACTGGTCGGTCGTGACGACGTCGACCTTGAAGCCCTTCTCAGCCTTCCAGGCCGCGAACGGGGCGATGGCATCCTTGAACATCGGATGGGTAACGATCACGTAGCTCTGGGGCGCGGTGTTCCGGCCGAAGCGCAGGGCCTGAGGAACGACAACCATCTCTTCGGCCCAGGCGAACGCCGGGGTGGAGAGGGAGGCATGCATCGCGCGGGTCTTGGCCATGTCGGCGCCGGTCAGCACGATCTCGAAATCGACGTTGTTGTAGACCACGATCTTGTTGGAGACCGGGTCATACTTGATCGGGGAGACGGCGACGTGGACGAGCCGCATCTGGCGAAGGAAGCCGACTTCCTTGATCGTGGTGAGCGGCATGCCGCCGAAGCCCTTCGAGATGTAGGCCGACTTCTCGTACACGAACGGAACCTGCGAGCCATCCTTCGGAGCGGACGGCTGGCGGGGGTAAATCCGGTTGGTGATGCCGAACTTGGCCAGGTCGTATTCGGCCGTATCGTAGCTCTTCACATCGATCTTGAACTCAGCCCCGACCGGAATCTGGACGAGCTTGGTAAGCACCGGAAGCTGGGGGGCGCCATACGCGCCGCCGAAGTAGAAGTTCGGGGCATGAAGGACGGTGAACTCGCCCTTGGGGGTCTCGACGTCCCAGGAGTTCATCTTGTCGATGGAGCAGGTCATGCGGATCGTCATCTCGTCCGAACCCGCCATCTTGTCTGAAACAACCTTCAGGCCACTGCCGATCGCATCGGGGAAAACGATCTCACCGGCACATGCGGTTCCGCTCACAAAAACGATCAACGCCAACAGGGCAAAAAACTTCTTCACGATCTGTCCTCTTTTCCTTTCATTCGTCATACTCGGGACCGAGCGCGCAACAGAAACGAAACGACCTTTGTGCGTGTCAACCCGAATACCTTCGGGCATTCTTCTGTGATTCTTTAAGGCTATTATGAGGAATCGCGGAAGTCAACTTTCGAGATACTTCGCCGACCATCGGCCCGGGAACAACTCCGCTCGCCCTGAGCCCGTCAAACCTGTCATGCAGTCTGGCAAATGGAGCGAGAGTCTCTCGTGTTTCGACAGGCTCAGCTTTTGCCGGAGGGATAGGTGTAATCGGGATAATAGAGCTTGAAACACCCGGGGCAGAGGCCGTGGGTGAAGGTGATGTCGGAATGCGTGCTGAGATATGTGTCGACATCCTGCCACTCGCCCTGGTCGTCGCGGATTTTCTTGCACCCCGAGCAGATCGGGAGGAACTCCTTCAGCACCTTGATCTGGGCGAGAGCCGACGTCAACGCCTCGTTCTGCGAGCGGAGTTCGGCCGTCAGCGCCTCGAGGGCGCGGTTCTTGTCGGCGATGTCGCGCCGGGAGCGAGCCAGCTGGATATGGGTGTTGACGCGTGCGAGCACCTCTTCCACATGGAACGGTTTGGTGATGAAGTCCATGCCGCCGACCTGGAAGCCCCTGAGCTTGTCGGCCTCCTCGTTCGCGGCACTGAGGAACAGCACCGGGAT
>MWAR01000521.1 GCA_002068715.1 bacterium ADurb.Bin374 | reverse complement strand
GTGGCGAGCGTGAAGGCGTGCCGGGTGAAGTTCGAACAGCTCTGGGTCGAGTATCACGACGCTACGCCGGACGAAGCCCCGAGCGTCAAAAGCTGGAACTCCCGGATCACCGTCTCGGGGGCCGGCCACGAGCCCGCGAGCGGCGTCGCTCGGGTGAACCAGCCCTTCTCCTGGGGCGAATACACCTTCTACCAGGCCGACTGGAAGAAAAAATACCGTAAGGTCTCCCTGGCGGCCATGCGGCCGGGAGCGACCGGTCCCGACGCAACTGTTGCGACGTTCACGCTCGAGATCGGAAAGCCGTTCAAGCCTGGCTGGAGCAACAACACGTTCGTTCTGATCGAATTTCTGCCCGACTTCCGGATCATGGGCGAGCGCGTCGTCAGCGTGTCGGACGAGTTGCGCAACCCGGCCGGCCACGTCGTCGCCTACGGGGCGGACGGCAAAGTCGCCGGTCGCGGCTGGGCCTTCCTGCCCGAGATGTCGGAACTCTCCGGCCATGCGAACACCCTGCCGTACCGATTCGAGGTCCTCTCCGCCGAACCGGTCTATGAGAGTGGCCTCCGGGTTGCTCATGATCCCGGCGTGCCGGTCGTCTGGGCGGGCTGTCTCCTGATGACGCTCGGCCTGTGCCTGACATTTTATATCGGATACTATGAAGTGTGGCTGCTGCGCCGTTCAGACGGTTCGGCATGGCTTGCCGTGTCAGGCAACCGGCCCGCGGTCATGCTGAAGGCTCTGCTCGAGGAAATCACGGCCGCGCCGGCGCCGTCGGCGCCCGATGGCCGGTCACCGGAGGAACGGGCTTGAATCTCGAAACCGGGTGTTTCACGCTGGCAATGTGCCTGTATATGATCGCCTTCATCGGCCACGCGGCCGCGGCCACCCTAAACCGCGGCGCCTGGTATTCGAAGGCCCGCGTCGCGACGATTGCCGCCGCCGCTATTGCGACGGCGGCCCTGGGGATACGCTGGGCATCGGCCGGTCACCCGCCGCTTTCCAACATGTACGAGTCGCTGGTGACCCTCTCCACGTGTCTGGCGTGGGTTTCGATCGCCTTCACCCGTAAAACCCCGGTCGCCCTTGCCGAAGCGGGGTCGGCGGTGCTCGCCGTCCTGATGATCGGCATCGCCTCCGTCTTCGCGCGCGATGCGCGGCCTCTCGTGCCGGCTCTCCAGTCCTACTGGCTGTATCTCCACGTCGCCGTCGCATTCCTGGGAGAGGCCTGCTTCGCCCTCGGTTTCGTGATCAGCTACCTTTTCTGCCTGCGCCGCCTGATCGAAGGTCATGCCGGCCGCGCGACGTCCGATGAGCCGCCGCCGGCCGAGGGCGGCGAAAAGTCCGTGTGCGCCGTCGTCGTCGCGGGCCTGCCGACCGCGTTCCTGGCCGTGATGACGTGGCTGGCCTGGAGATACATCGAGAAAGGGACGCCGGGCGAGGAGGGCCGCACGCTGGTTCTGTGGGTTGTCCTTCCCGTCCTGTTCTTCCTTGGCATCCTGATCTTCATGGCATACCTGTACCGCGGGGTCGTCGGCCGCACGGCCGAGCGCTGGCTGCCATCGGCCGCGACGCTCGACGATTTGACATACCGCGCGATCGCTCTCGGCTACCCGCTGTTCACAGTTGGCGCAATCATCTTCGGCATGGTGTGGGCCAACAAGGCCTGGGGCCGCTACTGGGGCTGGGATCCAAAGGAAACCTGGGCTCTCATCACCTTCCTGGTCTACTCGCTCTACCTACACGTCCGGCTGACACGGGGCTGGCGCGGCACCTGGACAGCGTTCCTGTCGATCACGGGTTTCCTCGTGACGCTGTTCACCCTGTTCGGCGTGAACCTGCTTCTGGCAGGGCTCCACTCCTACGCGAGCATGTAGGCTTCTTCAGTCAGTCGAGCCCGGGAACATCGTCTTCGTCACTTTCCGGTGCTTCCTCGCGGTTCTCCGTTGGGCCTTCGTCCGGAACGGCCTCGTTTCCGGCTTTCCGCCCGCATTCGAGGTCGAGCTGGTCCGCGAACTCCTCGCTGACCATTCCTATAGCTATATCTATACTATCTGGCTCGACCGGGCGGGCCCAGGGCAGACGTTCGGGGCTCATCGCCGCGCGCCAGTGCTCGACGGGAGGCAGATGGGGGACCATTTCCGGGTCCGCATCCCAGAGGCGTTCCAGGGCGAGCAGGGCCGCATGCATCGGCCCGACGTCCTCAACGGCCGCTTCGGGAAACGGCAGCCCGACCCGCGGATGGAGCCTGACCGCGGTCGGCAGCACGGCGACCAGGAGATGGTCTTCCAAGGCCATCCGGAACAGTTCCGGCCAGGTGTCGTACTCGTCGCGGGAAACCCCGGCTTTCAGCGCCGCGAGTCGCTCGTGAAGGCCGGCTCCGTGTATGCCCGAAAGGCTCTCGAGGCGCTTTCTGACGACTGCGAAGGGGATGTGGACCATTCGAGGCCCCAGCAGAACCTGCAGGCCCGGCTGCTCGCCGTAATCCCAGAATTTGTTCAGCGCGCGCGGCGGGAAAAACAGCCGGCAGCCGTACAGGCCGGCCTTCTGCGTCGAGCAGACCAGGTCGTAGAGCATCCGGTCGATGTTCGAATCGCCGGAAAGAATCGCCTCGACGAGTTTTTCCCGTTCCAACCGTTCCAGGTGCGGCTGTAGATGATCGTAGACGCTCAGCAGCGCATGGTTCAGCCCGCGTCGCCGCTCGTTCCGGTGTCTCGCGAGAAACCCGAGAAACGACAGGACGTGCGGCGTTCTTCCGAGCTTTCCCGCCGCCGTCCGGGAGTGCTTGATCGAAAGGCCGACGATCGAATACCGGTGTTCCGCCCACAGATGCTCGTAAGCTCCGCGATGCGCATGGCGCGTGCCCCCGTCGGCGTCTTGCGGCGTATCAGGGCGCGGGGCCGCGTCTGGAACCTCGATTTGAAGCGGACTTGGCATGGGGTGAGCGTACCAGAATGTATGCGGATTGTCAAAGCAGGGCACGCGTATCGGGTTTCACGACCGCCGAATCACAAAGACACTCCGATGAAAAAATCTCGGTTTCAGGAACGCATCCGCAGATGGAGAGCAGATGAAGAATCGATAGGAACGAACCCCTGTAACCACCTGATTTTCCGTATGCGCCGAAAACTCCTTGAAAAGAAGATTTTCAGGATTTCATCTGCGGATCGGCTATTGTAACGGAATCCACATATCAGGAACACGGGGCGGGTCTTGTTGACGATGCAGGTGGTCCCTTCTAGAATGAGATGAGGGATGCGGGAGGAACGTTTGAAACGGAGCGCTCGGAAACGGGGAATGATTCTTCCCCTCGTGATCGTGCTGGTGTCGTTGATGATGACGCTGGGCATTGCGTTCATGCGCTCGACCGTCCAATCGAAGAATATCTTCCAGGTGTTTTACCGCGACGATATTGCCCGACTGATCGCCCAGAGCGTCATCGACGAGTGGCGGGGTGGTTTCCAGTCCCGTTTGCGCACGAACCCGGCGCTGAGACTGATGCTCGCCAATCCCGGGAAGCCTGACAATCGGGTTCCCATCACGCTCCAGGAGCTCCCGGCCACGGCGGCTCTCATCGACCGCCTTGTCGGTGGTAACGGCACGATCGACGCCCTGGCCCAGCTTCGCGACGTCGACGACACGCTCATCGAGAATTTCGGCGGAAAATCGAAGCGCAGCGCCTACCAGGGAGAATACCAGGCGACGCTCGCGCTGAGCGTCACGGTGACCCTCCGCTCCGGCGGCCGGAGCCGCTCATCCGTCTTCGTCGAGGAGTTCGATCTCAAGCGACTCTGCATGCGAAGCACCCCGGCTGAGCGTGCGGGAAAAGGCTATACGTCGACGGCCGCGAACGATTACGTGCTTTTCGTGCGCGATTGCCTCGGCGAGTTCGACCAGTTCAACGGCAAGTGCATGAACAACAACGACCGGACCCTGCTGATCATGCATGCCGACCCAGGCCGACGGGGAAAGATCTTCCTCGGCTGCGCGCGGCCTTCCGACGCGGCGCGGGCCGACAAGTTCGTCTATCTGAACATCGACGATCGCATGAAAGACCTCATTC
>MWAR01000520.1 GCA_002068715.1 bacterium ADurb.Bin374 | reverse complement strand
GTTCGGATGGTTCAGACTCGCAGCCTCGATCGCCGGCGGATATTTCTTCGGAACCATCGCAGGCACCGCCGCCGGACTCAGCGGAATCGCCGCCTCCGTCGGCGGCTTCTATCTCTGCGCGATCGGTGCCTACCTCGTCATCGGCCTGCTCGGCCGCCTGGTGCTCGATCCGAAACGTTCCCCAGGCACGCTCGACGCGACCGCAGGGCTCTGTCTCGGAACGGCCGAAGGACTCGTTCTGTTCGCCCTAGTTTCCTGGCCGCTTTCCCTGTATCAGCCTGCCTGGAATACGTCGCCGGTCTCACTGACCGGGAAGCTGTCACAGGAAGTCTCAAAAGCCGCCGCTCCGCTCGTTCCGGCCCAGGCATCCGGCGTCGTGGAACTGGTCGAACTCGCCCGCGACGCCCGAGCCGGCATCGACCCGGAAAAGGTCGACCAGGAGCGCCTCGCCACGCTCTTCGCTCCCGTCCGGTCGCATCCGAAAATCCAGGCACTCTCGAACGATGCCGAGCTCCGCACGCTCGTTCAACAGAAGAACACCACCGCCCTGATCAAGCATCCGAAAGTCCTTGACCTGCTGAACGACAAGGAGATTCAGTCGCTCGCAGCGGGGATCGACCTCCACGAGGTGGCCTCGGTTCTGCGCGCAGGGGTGCGCGCAGAACCGAGGAAGTTTGAAGAGTGAAGTTTGAAGTTTGAAATGGGAAACAACGGAAAGAAAAACAGAAGAAGAGAGGACGAAGGGTGAAAAGTGATCTGCCTGACCGAAGTTTTGCGTTTGTGACGCAGATCGTGAAATTCTGTTACACTCTTCAGGGACAGCACGGTGTGACGCATGTTCTGGCGAACCAATTATTGCCGGCGGGAACGTCGATGGGGGCGAATATAACGCCTGTGATCTCGCCGATTCCGAGCAGACCGCCCCGCTCCTTGACGAAGCAAATCAACTGATATCTATTCTAACAACCATCATAAAGAAGCTGCGCGCCAAGCACGCGCTCTGAATCGCTTTCTTTTTCAAACTTCGAACTTCAAACTTCCCCAAAATCAAAACCCCGCGACCGTTTCCAGTCGCGGGGTTTTGATTTTGGGGCTCAGTCCCAGCGGGTGTTCAACCCGAACGTCACCCCGAAGTCGTGGCCATATCCAAAATCGCTCTGGAGAGCCATCGGGAAGCCGAGACTCGCCTGCCAGCTCTCGTTGAACACGGACAGGCCGAGAATGAGGTCGATATTCGGGCCGTCGGGTCCATTATCCATCTCCCAGCTCTCGCCATCGAGTTCGCCGATCAACGAGAAGTGCTGGTTCACGCGGTAATCGACACCGCCGCGATACATGTATTTCGAGATGCTGTCTTCGGCGTCGTTGGCGATGCCGAGGTTCACGTGGCTCGCCCAGCGCTCGCTGATGCGGCCCGAGTATGCTCCGCCGAACTCCACCCAGCTGCCGCGCGTCGCATTGGTGGGGCCGATTTTGACACCGACGCGGGATTTGCCGGAAAGATCGATCAGAGGCTGATGATAATTGTCGGAGGAGAATTTGCCGGCGACATGCAACAGAACCGCATGGTTGCCTTCGTAATTCTTCCAGATCTGGTAGCCGAGTTTCACTTCCGGATCATGAACGCCCGAGAGGTCGACGGTGGGGAAACCGCCGCCGGTGCGAGTCACTTCCCAGGACTGGAACGGCACGGTGACGCCGGCCATCAGTTTCCTGCCGGTATACATCAGACTGACGGGCATGACCCACTGGCGGCCGTCGATGACGTCATCCTTCCCGTTGAGATACTTGTATTTGTCGTAGCGGAATCCGAAGCCGAAATGCCAGGTCTTGTAATATGGGATCAGGGCGCTTTCGGTTTCGATCAGGCCGTGATACCCACGAAGATTCAGGAAGTAGGGCGAGAAGTCGGTGGGCTTGAGCTCATCGGGAATCCGGTATTTTTCTTCGCGATAGAGCGTGGTAGAGGCATCAGGCCCTGTCTGCGGAGCTGCCATGATGGGCGCCGGTGGAATCGCACCGGTGCTCATGTAGGGCGGCGGAGGCGGAGGTTCCATCTCCTGAGGCATCACCGGAGCAGGCGGAGCCGGGGGCATCATCGCGGACGGAGGAGCCGAGAACGAGGGAGGAGGCGGCGCCATGGGCGGCGGCTCGTATGCCGGAATGGCGGTCTGGCCTCCTGCATCGAAGGACTGGGCTGCGGCCACCTGGGCCGGGGGCTCCATTCCGGGGATGCTCAGGCTCATGCCGGCTTCGAGGCGATTGGGGTTGATCTGCGGGTTCGCCCCGGCGATTTCGCGCCAGCGCTTGCTCGAACCGAGCAGCTTCTTCGCGATCTTCCCCAGGGTATCACCTTTCTGGACGATGTAGGTTCCACCACTCTGGCCGTAATAGCTGGCATCGGCATCGAATCCGGCAGTTCCGGCAGTTTTCTTCGCCTGCGCGACGGCGGGCGCAGATACTCTCTGCGGCGCGTTCACGGTCGGTGCGGCATCCAGCTCGGGCTCGACGGCTTCAAATTCCTGCGCGGCCGCAGACGCCCGGACAGGCGTGCGCACGACAGGGGCGGGTGCGACCGCGGGCCTGGCAAGGGCAACCTGTGCGGGTGCAGCCGCGGCGGCCGCCATTCGGGCCGGGGCGGTGCGGGACACACGGACGGCACCGGCGGCGGCAGGCAGAAGCAGGCGCTGACCGACCACCAACGAGTTCGGGTCGGCAATCCGGTTATAGGCCATCAGTTCCTGCCAGCGATTCGCGTTTCCGAGAAGTTTCTGCGCGATCGCGGGAGCGGTGTCGCCCGCCTGGACCACGTATCCGCCCGCGTCGTAGCCCCTGGCCGCGGTGGGCGCGGCATACTGGGCCGCGCCGTTCGACGCCGCGACACGAACCGATGCGGCCGTGTTCTGGACGCGGCTCCTGGCCTTGTTCACCATGGCCGCGGGCGGTTCGATCGGCGCACGCACGTCGCCGGTCTCCAGCGGCATGGCGACCACCTTCGGCGGCGCCTGGAGCAACCCGCCCATACCGGGCAAAGCGGCGCCGTCGGCCTGTCCTGCCTCGTCGCTCATCGCGGCAGGGTATTCCTGCGCGGTGGCGGAGACAGGCATGACCGCGGCGCCCACCGATAACAGCAAGGCGAGCAGCGGGTCCCTGGCCCGCATCGGTCTATAGAATCGCATTGATAACCTCCGTGATTCCAGAGATGGAAGGTTCAGACTTTCCAGTATTTTCGAAAATTCGCTTTGAGCAGTTTTGCATAGGCATACCAATCGGAATAAGAAATGATTTCTTCCTTCTTCCCCTTATCGACAGGCAGAAGCCGATTGTTGATAAGCAATTGCGCGTGATTCGCAAAAGCGGTCGCCTGGGCCCTTCCGGGAACGCCGCCTTCGAGAATGGTCACGATTTTTCCCTTGCACAGCTGCCTGGCCGTCGCGAATACCTCGCGGAACAGCGCCAGCAGCCCGTGCTGGCTGACCAGGAGATGCGTGCCGCCCTCCTCGGTCAGAACGTTCGTCCCCCATGGGACGATGAGAAATTCAGGCTCATACTGTTTCAGCATGGGGACGATCATTTCGCGCCAGCAGACGAGGTATTCCCGGTCGCCGTATCCCGAGGGAAGCGGGATGTTCACGTTATAGCCGCTCGCAGGCTGCTTGCCGGTCTCGGAGTAATGTCCCGTTCCGGTCCTGCCAGGGTATTCGTGCAGGGAAACGGTCAGCACGTCGCGCCGTTCCCAGAAAATCTCCTGCGTTCCGACGCCGTGGTCGGCATCGAGATCGACGATGGCAACCCGCTTGAGACTGAATTTCTTCGACAGGTAGTGCGCGCCTGCCGCCGCGTAGTTCAGCATGCTTCCGAAACCGAACTTCTTGTATCCGGCATGGTGACCGGGCATCGCGGTGAGGCACGCCGCGTTCGGGATCTTGCCATCCATGATCAGGTCGATCGCGTCGAGAACGCCACCGGCACCGAAGCGGGCGACCTCGAAGGATTTTTCCATGACCGGCGTCTCCTGGTCGAGCGAGCCGACGCCGTGGGTGCAGCGTTTGTGCAGGAGGTCGAGATACTCGGGGTCGTGGATTTCACGCAGCCGTTTCATCGTCGCGATGTCGGCTTCGTGGATCTGGTCGGGCCACATGCCGGCGTTGACCAGCTCCTCGATGATCAGTTGGAGCCTGGTCCCTTCCGGGCCGGTTACGAGCGGATCATGGAGCAGGAGGTCGGGGCTGTACATGATGACCCCACCCTGGCTTTCGGATTCCATCGTCAGGTGCGCGAAATGCGCTCCCCCCTTTCTCGGCGGATGCCTTCCCACCTATACATCGGCAGAAGCGCGTCGGATATCCACTGAAACGGAGAAACGCCGACCGGGCATGACTGGTCGGTTCAGGGAAACGGGGGGAAAGGTCGTTCAGCGGCCGCGGGGCGCCAGAAATCTCAGCGATCGCCGCTTTCGTCTTTGCGCGCCGCCATCCAGGCGTCGAGGGCGGCAGTGTAGTCGCGGAGGGCCTTTTCCTTGCCGGCCGAGGTCACGGCTGGATCCTGGACGGCGCTCACATACGCGCGGTAGGCCGCTTCGTATCGGGTTCTGGCCTGTTCGGCAGGCGCTGCCGCACTGGAAGCGGAATTCACGCCGGCGGGAGCGGAGGCCGTAGTTACGGATGCCGATGCAGGCGGGGGTTGGGCTGCGAGAGCCGTGTAGGCCATCACGCCGGCTTTTTTCACGAGCTTGCTGCCGATCCATTTTCCGATCTTGCCGCCGATGATGTCGCCGCCGATCGCACCCACGATGGGAAGGGCGATGGGGCCGCACCCGGCGAAGAGAGCGGTGCCGACGGCCACCCCGACGGCTTTTCCGATGATGCTGCCGACCGCGTCGGAAGCGCCCTCGACCGCGAGTTTCTTCTTGTCGAGGCTCTTCCAGGTGTCGGATATGCTGGCCGGTCGGTCCGTCAGGCGGGCTTCGATGTACCCGGCCGCCAGCGGCTTGACGTAGGCCTTCGTCATCGACGAGGCGACTTCGGCGCCGATGAGCCCACCCACGGCGGCGCCGGCCGGCCCACCGACGGCCAGACCGATGACGGCCCCGAGGGCCATTCCGGCGAATCCGGTGATCCTGCCCGCGATGCCGCCTACAGCGCTGGACCCGATGCGGGTTTTCACCCAGACAGGGTCTTTCACCTGTTCGATCTTCTGTTCGACCTTCTGCGCCGCCTTCGCCTTGAGACGGGAGAACAGCCCCTCTCCTGCCTCGGCAATAGCCGCGCCGCCGATCAGGGAGCCGATCAGCCACAGGCAGATAATCGCACGCCAGGCGGATTTTTTCATGAATGTCGCTCCAGGCAGCTTTTCAGCATGAAACCGACAGATTCACCACAGTTGGTACAATTTTACTGAAAATCCCCCCACCCCGCCAATCACCCGGAATGAACGGCCCCACTTCCGATGTCGGGCACGGCTGGACTGCGCCATCCGGGCGCCGCCGGCCCACTTCCCGCATCGTGCGGGTCGGGTCATCTGTTCTTGCGTCTGATTCTCGACAGGTATTATAGTGGGTGAGTGACAGCCATGATTGCAACGAAAGCCGAACTTCTCGGGTTCATCCATCGCGAACACCGGCGCATCCGGGAGTTCGGCATTTCGCGCATCGGCCTGTTCGGCTCGTTCCTGCGCGATGCCGCCACTCCCCAGAGCGATGTCGATCTTCTCGTGGAGTTCGCTCCCGGCCGCAAGACCTTCCGAAGTTTCATGGCTCTCGCCCTGTATCTCGAAGACTCCCTCGGCCGAACGGTCGATCTCCTCACGCCGGAATCCCTGAGCCCCCACATCGGGCCGAAAATACTGAGTGATATTGAATATGTCCCCCTCGCCGACTGATTATCTCCGCCATATTCTCGACGAAATGACTTTCCTCGCCCTGGAGTCATCGAAGTTGTCGAGGGAAGATTTTCTTCGTGACGAAGTGAGAAAGCGCGGCTTCGTCAGGAGCCTCGAGATCATCGGCGAGGCGGCGAAACAGATTCCGGAATACATCCGCCGTCAATGCCCTCAGGTCCCCTGGCGATCGATGGCAGGACTGCGCGACAAACTGATACACGCGTATTTCGGCGTCGATTACGAAATCATCTGGGACGTCGCCGCGAACGAAGTCAGCATCTTGCTCCCCGCCATCCGAGAACTCCTGGCGAGCATCGGAAAAAACACACCCTGAACGGATACCGAGACAAAATGCCGACACTGCATTGGATGGGCATGGAACAGGTGAAGCGCCATCATCGGGACGTGCCGCTTCGAGCCCTTGTCCGTGAGTATGCCTACCCGGCGAAAGCGCCGGATGAAGGCGATGTCACGACCAACCGGCTCATCAAGGGCGACAACCTCGAAGCGCTGAAAGCCCTGCTCCCCGAGTATGAGGGGCGGGTGAACTGCATCTACATCGACCCCCCCTACAACACCGGAAACGAAGGCTGGATCTACAACGATAACGTCAGCGATCCGCGACTGCAGAAGTGGCTCCACGCGGTCGTCGGCAAGGAAGGCGAGGATTTGTGCCGCCACGACAAGTGGCTGTGCATGATGTATCCCCGCCTGCGCCTCATGCACCAGCTCCTCGCCGATGACGGCAGCATCTGGATTTCGATCGATGACGGCGAGTTCGCGCATCTGAGGCTGCTGCTCGACGAGATGTTCGGCGCGACGAACTTCGTCGCCGACATCCTGTGGCAGAAGAAATACGCCGTCGCCAACGATCACAAGAGCATCGCGCCGATGCACGACCATATTCTAGTCTATAGAAAGTCAGAAGCCTGGAAACGGAATCTCCTGCCTCGCACCGAAGAAAATGACCGGCAGTACCGGTATTCCGACGATAAGGGAACGTTCCGACCCGATAATTATACCTGCAACAAAACGGCGGAGGAACGCCCGAACCTGTATTACCCGATTCTCCATCCCGCGACCGGCGAAGAAATTTGGCCAAATAAAACACGCGTATGGGCGTATTCGCAAGAAGAGCACCAGAGACATATCCAAGAGGGTTTCATTTTTTGGGGAAAAAACGGAAAATCAGCTACTCCATCCTATAAAAGATATAAACATCTATTGAAAAACGCATCAGGCGTCGTTCCGACAACATGGTGGAACCATGAGTTCGCCGGCCACACCGACGAGGCGAAAAAGGAGATTCGGGCGATTCTTGCCGACGAACTCGGCAAGGGCGACTTCATCACGCCGAAGCCGGTCCGGCTCATCGAGCGCGTCCTGCAGATCGCGTGCAGGCCAGATGCGATCGTGCTCGACGCCTTCGCCGGCTCCGGTACGACCGGCCACGCGGTCTTGAAGATGAACGCCGACGACGGCGGCAGCCGTCGTTTCATCCTGATCGAGATGGAGGAATACGCGGAGTCGATCACCGCCAGGCGCCTGAAAAAGGTCATCGATGCTTCCGACACCGGCGTTTCCGCGTCGTTTTCCTTCGAAACGCTCGGCGAGCCGTATTTCATCGAAGACGACGAACTGAATCCCGCCCTCGGCCTCGACCAGATTCGACGGTATGTGGCCGCGGCCGAAGGGGTCAGCCCCGCGCCGGCGACCGAAGGCGGTCAAGGCGGATCGCCCTTTATGCTCGGCACCACCGGCGACACCGCCGTTTTCCTGTGTCACGATCCACGACGCCCCGTCGTTCTCGACCGGAAGCTGCTCGCGACCCTGAACATTTCGACATCCACGGCCGTCATCTATGCACACGCATGCCTTCTCGACGAAGCGACGCTTCGGGAGCGCGGCATCATCTTCAGAAAGATACCGCGCGATATTCGGCGCTATTGAACGATCATGGAACCAAAATCATTCCAGCAACGCGTCCTGGCAGATCTCGAAGATTATCTTTCCTGCTACGACAGGCATCGAAAGCCGCGCGCGGCCTTCGAAGCCTTCTGGCACGGGAAAGGTCTCGCGTCCGACGTTCCCTTCACCGAAGCCATTCCCGGCGTTCCGCACGTCTGCGTCAAGGTGCCTACCGGCGGCGGCAAAACATTCCTCGCGGTGAACGCGCTCAGGCCGGTTCTCGAACTGTTGAAGCCGGCGGCGTCGCGGCTTCCCCGGCTCGTCATCTGGCTCGTGCCGTCGCTCGCCATACTCCAGCAGACGAGCCGGTGCTTTCGCGATCCACGGCATCCTTACGGCGAGCGGCTGAATATGCTGTTCAGGAACAGAGTGGAAGTCTATGAAAAAGGGGAACTACTGGACGGTGCGCGGTTCACGCCCGTCGAAACGAGCGAGCAGGTCAGCATCGTCATCCTGAGTTACGACTCCCTTCGCACCCGCAACAAAGACGCGAGAAAACTGTATCAGGAAAACGAACGGCTCGCCCCGTTCGGCGACGAATACGACCTCGATGCGGCCGCGCACCCGTCAGCCGATGCGACGGCGTTCATCAGCGTGATCCGGGCGATGAACCCCGTCGTCGTCGTCGATGAAAGCCACAATGCAGGAACGCCCCTCAGCGAAGAGATGCTGAGGGATCTGAACCCGGCATTCATTCTGGATCTGACGGCCACGCCGCGGGCGAAGGCGAACATCATCAGCTACGTCGATGCGTTCGCGCTCAAGTCGGCCCACATGGTCAAGCTCCCCGTCATCGTCTACAACAGATCGGACAAAGCCGATGTCATTTCGGCGGCCATTTCCCTGCGGAAAAAGCTCGAAGCGATCGCGACCGATGAGGAACGGCAAACTGGGCTGCATATCCGCCCCATCGTCCTGTTCCAGGCGGAGCCGAGAACCGGCGTCGAGCGGGAAACATTCGTCAAGATCAAACAAAAACTGATCGAGTGGAAGATTCCGGAAGAGCAGATCCGCATCAAGACCGCGGAACTGGATGAATTGAAGGACGAAAAACTGGGAAGTCGCGCGTGCCCGGTCAGGTTCATCATCACCGTCAACGCCCTGAAGGAAGGATGGGACTGCCCTTTCGCGTATATCCTGGCATCCCTCGCACCGCGCTCATCGATCGTGGATGTCGAGCAGCTCGTCGGCCGGGTGCTCCGGCAACCACATGTCACACGCCACACGAACGAACTCCTGAACATGAGTTACGTATTCACCTCGTCCGACAAGTTTCATCAGACGCTCGATACCGTCGTGCGGGGTTTGAATCGCGCCGGCTTCAGTCGGCGGGACGTCCGGGACATCGAACCGGAGCCGCCGGAAAAGACGACCGAATATCCACTTCAAACCCAACCCAAACAGGCTGTCTTCACGGAATTGGGCGAGCCCGAAGCATCTGATCATGATTCGCACGAATCGGAAGACGAGTCATCGATTCCGAACCCCGAGAATCTCACGCCAGAGGCCGAAATCGATATAGTTTTTGATATAGAACGGCGGGCGGAGTCCTGTTGCCGGATCTATTCGGAGTCGGCCAAAGAAACGGAAGCCGGAAATACATCTTCGGCCGCTTCGGACGAATTCTTTCCCCCCGGAGTCGGGAACGTCTTCAAGCGCCATACGATGAAGGATATGTTCGTCGAAGAAGCGCGATCGCTCGTGATTCCACAATTTTTCCTGAAAAGCACCCCCGAGTTTTTGGGCGAAGTCGGCGACCAATGGCGACTTCTCGAACACAAGGAACTCCTGGGGGATTTTCCGCTCGGCAGAAGCGATGCGGTCGTGACCTTCCAGGGCGCGGACGTGGAGATGTACAAGG
>MWAR01000519.1 GCA_002068715.1 bacterium ADurb.Bin374 | reverse complement strand
TCGGCCTCGGCGATGTCGCATATGACGGGAAACGGTACGGAACCGCCTGGAAATACTACCGGAAAGGTCTCACTCACAACCCCGATGACCCCGAGACGAAGAGCCGGATAGCGACGCTGAAAGCGAATATGCCCCAATATTTCACCCCTGACGGCGAGTTCCTGTTCAAGGACCGGGATCAGATATCCGCCGGTCTCCAGCTGAAACGCGGCACGGGTGTCGTGCCGAGATCGGACGGCGTCGACCTGCCGATTCCCTTCGAATACGACAGCGACGGGATCACACCGGAAGCGGAACCGCAGATGGCCGCTCTCGAAGAGGCCGTGAAGGCTCTTGCGCTCGGAACGATCGTTATCAACGGCCACTGCGATTCCAGGGGCGACCCGGAATACAACCTTAGGCTGTCGAGGCGAAGGGCCGAAGCGGTGAAGCGGCGTCTGATGAAAGCCACCGGGTTTTCCGCGGACCGTTTCCGAACGAACGGGTTCGGCTTCGAGCGGCCCGTCGTTCCTGATGCACGATCTGAGGCCGATCATCAGAAAAATCGCCGCGTCGAAATCGCTCTCGAGGCCAGATGACGATGAATCATCCCGTACCGATGAAAGTTCTTCTTCTTCTCGCTTTCTGTATCATTTTCTCCGCCGACGGGGCGTTGGCAAAACCGCCCGAGGCTGGTACGAAGCCCTCGCGCCGGTGGGTTACGCCATCTGTCTCTTCGCAGACGGATCGCGACCGAATGGGGCGGACGCAGCGTGTTGCCTTGCTGATCGGCAATGCGGAGTATCGCTTCGCTCCGCTGGCGAATCCGCTTAACGATGTGCGCCTGCTGGCTGAGACCCTGAAATCATGCGGCTTTGAGGTGCAGCTTCTCGAAAACCAGTCGCGAAAAGGGATGATCGAGGCCCTGAAGGCGTTCGAAGAAAACCTCGCCGGCAAAGACGCCGGCCTGTTCTACTTTTCAGGGCATGGATTGCAGATCCGGGGCGAGAATTACCTGGTTCCCGTCGATGCCGATGCATCGACCGAGTCCCAGATTTCATACGAGTGTTTCGAGGCGCGCCGGGTCATCGATGCGATGCAGGCGGCCCGGGCTCGGGTGAACATCATCATTCTCGATGCGTGCCGCAACAACCCCATCGTCAGAAGCTCGCGCTCGATCAGCGGCGGACTGGCGAAAATGGAGGCCGGCGACCAGATGATCATAGCCTACTCGACCTCGCCGGGCGACGTTGCCCAGGACGGCAGCCAGGGCGGAAACTCCCCGTATCTGGCGAACCTGGTGAAACAGCTGCTGGTGCCAGGGCAGGAAATCGAATCCATGTTCCGGAACGTTCGCAGGGGCGTCCTGCGCGATACGGGGAATATGCAGAAGCCATGGGAGCATACGAGCCTGGTCGATTCGTTCTGCTTCGTCACCGGAAGCGCCCCTTCCCGTCGCTTGCCCGAAGAACCTGTTCCGACAGTGCCTGCGACTGAAAAAACTGCAATGCAGGAACCGGCCGGCCCCATGAGCGCCCTGCAGCAGGCAGCCGAGCGGGGGGATGCCGTTGCTCAGGAACGACTCGGAGAACAATATGAGAAGGGCAAGGGCGTGGAGCGAAATCCCGCAAAGGCGTTTGAATGGTATCGGAAAGCGGCAGACCAGGGCCAGGCCATTGCCCAATCCCGGCTGGGAGACTGCTATCGAAACGGAGTCGGGGTTGCCCAGGACTTCCTCAAGGCCGTCGAATGGTATGAAAAAGCGTCTCAGCAGGGCGACGGAGATGCCCAGGTCGGCTTGGGGGGCATGTATTTTTACGGAGACGGCGTGAAGCAGAACTTCACTGTCGCCGCGGAACTGTATCGCCGTGCCGCGCTTGGTGGCCATCCGTATGCCCAGATGAATATCGGGTTGATGTATGAGCGCGGCGATGGGGTGCCTCGAAATATTGCGAAAGCTATTGAATGGTATCGGAAAGCCGCCGATCGGGAGCTGCCGGCGGCGTGGGGAAAATTGGGAGTGCTGTATGGCGACGGCATCGGAGTCCCGAGGGACCCCGCGAAAGCAAAGGAGCTGTTCGAACGGGCAGCCGCCAAGGGAGATGCCGGCGCTCTGGAAAATCTCGGCGCGATGTATGAAACGGGAAGCGGCGTGCCTCGGGATTTCCAACGGGCGTTCGACCTCTTCCGGCAGGCGGCGGACAAGGGAGCGGTTCATGCCCTGGCGAAACTGGGCGTCTTGTATGCGAATGGGACCGGGGTGAATAAAGACCTTGCGAAGGCCGCTCAGCTGTTTCAGCAGGCCGCGAACCAGGGAGACGCGGACGGCCAGGTGAATCTCGGACAAATGTATGAACGCGGCGACGGCGTGCCGCAGGATTGGTTCAAGGCTTACACCCTGTATCAGCAATCCGCGGCGCAGGGCAATGTGGGTGGCCGGATCAAGCTGGGTGTCTGCTATGCAGACGGAAGGGGCGTGCCCAAAAACACCGCGAAGGCGTTCGACCTTTTTCGGGGTGCCGCTGCCGAGGGGAACCCCATGGGCCAGGTGAACCTCGGCATGATGTACGAACTGGGCGACGGAATTCCGCAAAATTACGCCAAGGCCATCGAGCTGTATCAGCAGGCCGCGAATAAAGGGGTTGTGTCAGCCTGTTACAGGCTTGGCGTCATGTATGCGAACGGAACCGGCGTCAGAAGAGATTTCAGAAAAGCCGCCGAACTGTTCCGGACCGCGGCGGATCAGGGATTTGCCGATGCCCAAATGAATCTCGGAATGATGTATGAACGGGGCGACGGCTTCCCGCAGAATATCTTCATCGCCGCCGACTGGTATCGAAAGGCCGCGGAGCAGGGGCATCCCGAAGCCCTGAAACGGCTCCAGGGACTGAATCTTCCAGCGATGAGACGGTAGTGACTGCCGGCTTGCGACATGCCCGATCGAAAAAGAGATCGGTCAATAATTGCGGCGGTCGAATTTCGGCAGGGAAAGGTTCGGAAGAACCTGGTAGACGTCGTTCGGGGTGAAAACGACCAGGTCGGTCAGTTTGAACATGCGTTTCGCGGTTTTGTGCGACCGGTGAATGAACTGTTTCAGCTGGTCGAGATCACCGTTCCCGAGCTGTTTCGAGAGGGTGATATGCGGCTTGAAATTCTCGGCGTCGGCGTGGGGAAACGGGTCGATCGCTTTTCCGAGCCCCAGTCTGACCGCCTCGTGAAACTCTTGCAGCTCCCTGCTCGGAAGCACCTTGAGATAGACGAGCGGCGATTTTTCCGCGGTATAGGAAAACAGGTCCAGACCACGCACGAACACCTTCATGGGAAGGAACGGCCTGGCGATTTCGGCGATGCGCGGCAGCAGATTGCGCACATCCTGTTCCGTCATGCCTTCGTTGGGATAGGCAAGATACTTGATCGTCAGGTGCGCCAGGTCGACCGGATCGAACTTCGAGCACATTCCGCTCAGGCGGCGGTGCCACGTCGCGATCAGCCGCCTGCTTTCCGCCGGCAATCTGAACGCCAGCGTATACGGCAATCTGCATCCCCTGTTGTCCATGCTTCGTCTGTTTCAAACTTCAAACTTCATCTGTTACCAAGAAAGCCCCGGAATTTCCGGGGCTTTCATGGTAACAGATGCGATCAGAGTGTGTCGAGAACCTTGGTTTGGGCGTTGAATTCCTCGATCAGCTTGTCCCACTTCGGGGCCTGGGCGGCGGCTTCGACCCAGAACTCGGGATCCCACAGCTGGTTGATCTCTTCGAAGGTCTTTCCCTGCTGCTCGACCCAGGTGTAATACTTGAGGTTGTGCAGCTTCTTGCGGTCGTGGTAGCCGAGTTCCTGCACGTGCTGGATGCTTTCGCCGAGCAGGTATCGCTCCCAGTCGATGACCGCCTGGGTTGCGCTGTAGGCACCGTGCGACTGCTGCAGTTCGGCCAGGCGTGAACCGTACATCTCGGCCGCGTCGGTGAACGGCATGAACAGCACGTCGTTTTCGTCCATCTCGAAGAATTTCGCGGTCTTGATGGCCGAGAGCATATTGCTGATGCTGCTGATGCCCATCAGGGGCAGCAGCTTGATCACGTCTTCGGAAACGCCGGCGGCGCGGAGAGCCTTGTGGCCATCCGGTTCGTTGAACAGGCGCAGGATGCGCATGCAGTTCTCGTCGTCGACGGCGACGACGCCGTCGGTGTTGCGGACGTTGTGGACCCAGGGCACGTGCTTGTCGCCGATGCCCTCGATGCGATGGTCGCCGAACCCGTTCCAGAGAAGGGTGGGGCACTGGATCGCTTCGGAGGCCATGATCTTCGTGTGCGGGAACACGGTCTTGATATAGTCGCCGGCCGCGATCGTGCCGGCCGAACCGGTTGCGGAAACCCAGGCGGCAAGCCTGTTGCCGGGCTTGGCGATTGCCTTGAACGCCTCTTCGACGGCGCCGCCGGTGACGTGATAGTGCCAGTTATAGTTGCCGAATTCGGCGAACTGGTTGAAGATGACGACCTTGTCTCCACGGGTCTTGATCAGCTCCCAGCACTTGTCGTAGATCTCCTTGACGTTCGACTCGCAGCCGGGGGTCGCGATGACCTCGCTGGTGCCGATCTTGCGCAGCCAGTCGAACCGCTCCTTGCTCATGTTCTCGGGAAGAATGGCGATCGCGGGTGTGTCGAGCAGCGCGCAGTCGTAGGCGCCGCCGCGGCAGTAATTGCCGGTGCTGGGCCAGACGGCCTTCTGGGTCGTCGGGTCGAATTCGCCGCTCACCAGCCGCGGAACGAGACAGCTGAATGCCGCGCCGACCTTGTGGGCGCCGGTCGGGAAATACTTGCCGATCAGGCCGACGATGCGGGCCTTCACGCCCGTGATCTTCGATGGCAGTTCGAAATAATTCGCGCCGCCGAACAGGCCGGTGTTGACATCGTTGTGCCAGTTGATGCGGAACAGGTTGATCGGGTTCACGTCCCACAGCCCGACGCCGTTGAGCTTCTTCAGCACCTTCTCGGGGATGAGCTTCGGGTTCTTCATCTGGGCGTAGGTCGGGATCAGGATGTTCTTTTCATGGCACCGCTTCACGGTGTTGGCAAGGACGTCCTTGCGCATCTTGAGTTCGAATTTTTTCGCGTATTTCGACACGATGGCCTCCTGTTGCTGTTATTGTCGGACGAACCGGGGATCACCACGGAGGCACTGAGACACAGAGAAAGGTCAGGCGTTATGAAGAAAAATCTCTGTGTCTCAGTGTCTCTGCGATGTTACCTGGTTACGGGTAGATATGCGTTCCGGCCTGGCCTTTGACGGCGCGGGCCAGGTTCTCGGGGTTGGTGATGATCGCATGCTTGCCGCCCGCGCGCAGGAAGCTCAGGACAGCCTTGCACTTTGGAAGCATCGAGCCTGGCTTGAAGTGGCCTTCCGCGATGTATTTCTCGAGTTCGAGCGCCGTGCACTTGTCGAGGGCCTTCTGATCGGGCTTGCCGAAGTTCAGATACACCTTCTCGACCGCGGTCGAGATGATGAACGCGTCTGCCTTCAGATTCTTGGCGAGGAGTCCCGACGCGTAATCCTTGTCGATGACCGCCGCGGCACCCTTGAGCATGCCGTTTTCATCGCGGACGACCGGGATGCCGCCGCCGCCGACCGCCACCACGACGAAGCCGCGGTCCGCCAGGGCGCGGATCGAGTCTTCCTCGACGATCTCCTGGGGCAGGGGGGAGGCCACGACGCGCCGCCAGCCGCGGCCAGCGTCTTCCATGATGTCCCAGCCTTCTTTTTCCTTGCGGCTCTTCGCGACTTCCTCGGTGTAGAACTTGCCGATCGGCTTGGTCGGCTTGAGGAACGACGGATCGTTCTTGTCGACGACGACCTGCGTGACGACCGTCACGACGTCCTTCTTGATGCCGCGCTTCTTGAACTCGTTCGAGAGGGCCATCTGGAAATTGTATCCGATGGCGCCCTGCGTGTCGGCCACGCACGAATCGAGCGGCACCGGATGGATCTGCGAGATCGCGAAATCGCTGCGCAGCAGGATGAAGCCGACCTGCGGTCCGTTGCCGTGCGTGACGATGACGTTGTAGCCGGCTTCGATCATGTCGGCGATGTGGACCATCGTGTTGCACGCGGCCTGATACTGGTCGGGCACGCTCTGGCGCTTCTCGTCCTGGATCAGGGAGTTGCCGCCGACGGCCACGACGGCCAGTTTGCTGGTCTTCGGTTGTTCGGTCATGGGTTCCTGTTTTCCTTTCGGTGTCATAGAAAAATATCTATGGCTATAGAAAAATCACTTCTTGAGGGCCAGCGGGAGCATGGCGTAGAACTCGGCGCACTTCACGACCTCGGCGAGCGGCACCTGGTCATTCACGGTGTGCGCATGCACCTCGTTGCCGGGGCCGAAGCCGATCGACGGGATGTTCGCCTTGCCCATCCAGTAGGTGCCGTTGGTCGAGAAGACCCACTTGTCGACGACCGGTTCCTTGCTGTCGTGGCAGGCCTTGTAGGCTTCGACGCCCGCGGAGACCAGCGGGTGCTTCGGATCGAGGGCCCACGGCGGATAATACTTGCTGACCGGGAAGACGAAGCCGGTGTAGCTGGGCACGTCGTAGAACAGCTCTTCGACCTTGCCGTTCTTTATGCTGGGCAGCGACTCGAGCTCCTTGATCGACGACTCCTCGTTCTCGCCGAAGGTCAGGCGCCTGTCGAGGTAGATCGTGCACTCGTCGGGAACGGCGTTCAGGCTGGGGGTCTTGCACTCGATCTTCGAGACCACGATCGAGCCCTTGCCCAGGAACGGGTCGTCCTTGAACATGTGAGACATCTTGCTGATCTCGTCGATGATCGGCGTCATCTTGTAGATCGCGTTGTCGCCGCGCTCGGGGGCCGACGCGTGACAGGTGCGGCCCTTGGTCGTCACCTTCAGCTCGACGCGTCCGCGGTGGCCGCGATAGATGCGCATGCAGGTCGGCTCGCCGATGACGACGAAGTCCGGCTTGATCTTCTCGGTCTCGACGAAAGAGTTCGGGGCGATGCCGTCGCACTCCTCTTCCATGTTGCCGAAATAGTACAGACTATATCCGTCGAGCAGATTGAGATCCTTCAGGATCTTGAGCGCGTAGACCATGCCCGGGGTCGAGCCCTTCTCGTCGCAGGCGCCGAGAGCATACAGAATGCCGTTCTCGATCTTGCCCTTGAAGGGGTCCCATTTCCACTGGGTCGGGTCGGCGATGCCGACGGTGTCGATGTGGCTGTCGAACACGATCTTGATGGGACCGTTGCCGACGCGTCCGACCGAGTTGCCCATCTTGTCGACGAACACCTCGTCGAACCCGAGCTTCTTCATCTCGTCGTTGATGCGCTTCACGACATCGCCGATCTTCGATTCATAGCTCGGAATCGCGCAGATGTCCCGCATGAACTGGATCATTGCCGGTTCATGCTTCTTGACTTCGGCCTGGATCTTTTCAATCATGCCCTTGTCGATCTTCATGTGGTGCTCGCTTTCCTTGTATTCTTATTCAGAACCGTTCCCACAGGGAACGGGCCAGTTCGCGTGACTTCGCGCACATCTCGGCTTCCTCGCCGTCGGCCAGGAAGGTGAGTTTGCCGTCTTCGTAGATCTTTTTGCCGCGGCAGATCGTCGTGTTGACCGTCGCGCCGGTGAGCCCGAACAACATGTGGCCCAGCGTGTTGCCGGCGTTGATCGGGGTCGGAGGCAGGTAGTTCCAGATCACCATGTCGCTGGCGGCGCCTTCCTCGAGCACGCCGATCGGCGTCTTGAAGATGTTCGAGGCCAGGGCGGGGTTGCTCTGGGAATACATTTTCCATACTTCCCCGTATGCTTTGCGCGGGTCGCCGGCCTGGTGCTTGTGCAGGATGTTCGCCAGGGCGAAATCCGGCAGCGGCGAGGGCGACATGCCGTCCGTGCCCATCATGACCGGAACCTTTTCCTTCATCATCAGCTCGATGTTCGCGCAGCCGACCGCGTTGTTCATGTTCGAGCGCGGGTTGTGCGCCACGTTGGTGCGCGTAAGCGCCAGCGTGTGAATGTCCATCTCGTCGACGTGGACGCAGTGCGCGAAGATGCTGTCGGGGCCGGTGAGGCCGACGCGGTGCAGGCGGTCGATGACCGAGCGGAAGCCGCGCTTTCTGGCGTCCTCGAGATCGGCCTTGTCCTCGCAGACATGGATGTGGCACCCGACCTTGAGACCCTTGGCCAGCTCGGCGGCACGGGCGAGCGTCGAGTCCTCGATGGTCATGCTCGCATGCAGGCCCATCATCGCGGCCATGTCGGGCTCGCTGTCGAGCTTGATGCCCCGAATGAAGTTCGCGTTTTCTTCGAGACCCGCATCGCGCCGGGAAGCGCCGTCGCGGTCGGAAATCTCGTAACAGAGACAGCCGCGGACGCCGCACTTCCGGAAGGCCTGCTGA
>MWAR01000518.1 GCA_002068715.1 bacterium ADurb.Bin374 | reverse complement strand
GCGGGCTTGACGAGCCGACATCCGGCAGTGTCCATTTCGACGGCATCGAGCTCGGAACGCTCTCCAACGCCCAGCTTGCCGATCTCCGTGGGAAATACATCGGCATCATCTTCCAGAACTTCAATCTCCTCTCCTCCTGGACGGCGTATGAAAATGTCGAGGCGGCACTTTTTCACGCGGATATTTCGGACAAGGAGCGCCGGGAAAAAGTCTGCTCGCTCCTGACATCTCTGGGACTGGGAGACCGTCTCGATAATTTTCCTGCGGAACTGAGCGTCGGCCAGCAGCAGCGCGTAGCCGTCGCCAGAACGCTGGTTCACGAGCCGAAACTGATCCTCGCCGACGAACCGACCGGCGACGTGGACCCCGAAACCGCAAAAGACATCATCGACAGGCTCGTGGAGGTCGTCAAATCGAAAGACACGACGCTCGTCGTCGCGACGCACGGGACGTTCCCTCTGGACATCGCCGACAAGGTGTATTCCATCAAAAACGGCGCGCTCACCAGCCAATGACGCCATCCCACAGGATTCGCCGCCGCAAGGGCAGACGCACCCTGTATGTCCGCTCCGTTCGTGTGTATATGAGGCTTTGGTGTATTGCGCGCAGACGATACTTGCGCGTCATTGCATCGTATATCGATGTTTATAGAACAATGCAAAGGAACCGGCAATGAACAACAAGCTTTTCCAAACCGCATGGAAAGAAATCGTTCGCCGAAAGAAGAGATCGTTTGCGGCTATCGGCGGGTATCTCGTCATCGTCGCCTTCGTCGTGCTGCTGATCAACCTGCTTTTCACGGCATCGACGGCAAAGCGCGAATTTCTCAACAATCTCGGAACGCATTTCCTCGTCTATTTTCCGGAAAATAGCCGAGGTCAAAGCCAAGAAGCCACGAGAGACAGACTCACCGACGCCGATGGAGAGGCATTTTTCTCCGATCCGGCCGTCGTCAGGCCGTTTCCGATCTCCTACGTGGCTGAGATCGGCTCCAGCCGGCTCGTGAAAGCGGCATCCCCGTTTCTGCTGTTCCGCATGAAGTCCCCCGAGACGAAGGAACTATTCAGCGTGGGCGGTTTCGATCCCGGCAATCCCGCCGCCGTAAACGGCTCGTCGCTTCAGAAAAGCGACATCATCAGCGGAGATTTTCTCCTTCCCGGAGACCGCGACCTCGCGCTGCTCGAGGAAGGATACGCCTTGTACAAAAACCTGGCCGTAGGCTCGACCATGCAGATCGCCGGACAGACGTTCACGGTGAAAGGCATCGTCAGACCGGGAATCCGCCCCGCCAAAGCAGATATCTACCTCGCCTTCGAAGATGCCGAAAAAGTCGTGAACACCCGGTTGAAAACCCCGCTCGTCAAAGAGGCTAACGTCGCTCTCGTCGAGGTTGCCAGCGCATCCGATCAAACCGTAGCGATGGCTGAAGTGAAGCAGAAATATCCGGACAGCATGATCGACACCTACGACTGTTTCAACCCAGCATCGCGAACCTCGCGCATCGACGCGAACTCGATTGTTCTCGCGCTGGGCGTACTATTTGTGATCCTGTTCCTGTTCGCCGGAAAAATCCAGGCGACCGTCATCGTCGAAAAGCGACATGACATCGGCATCCTGAGTGCCATCGGCTGGTCACATCAGCTCATCCGTCGGCATCTGTTGGCTCAATCTGCCATTCAGGCCGTTCTTGGCGGCATTCTCGGCTGTGCCTTCGGTGCCGGCCTGACCTCTCTCATCGCCCGTCAGGCGTTTCTCGGCACCCCGATCGTCATCGATCCTCTCTCATGTGCCGCAGGCTTGGCGCTGGCAATTGTCGGCGGCCTCGCCACAGCCTTCATCGTGACTCACACCATGATTTCCGCTTCGCCGGCTCGAAATCTCCGCCTTATCTGATGTTCGAGCCAGTGTTCAGTTTTTATTCGTACCAGTATACCCAAGTACACGCTTTCGCCACCCGACAAGGAATTTCCGCTCCTGATCGCGTCGTTCGAGAGGCGCCAGCGAGACGCGCCGCTCGAGAACACGGCAGGCTGAAGCCGCAAACTCACGGACGGCGTCATTCCCTTCGGGAAACCCATGCATGCCTTGAAGCACCTGCAACAGCCCCCACCCCTGGCCGGCGTAGCGTTCGGAGGGGCTGATGCCTTCGCCTTTGCAGTTGACGTAGTCCATCAGGGCATACAGCCCCTGCGGCGTGCGGAACAGGGCGTCGAACCGTGCCGCCACGGCTTGCCGCTCGTCGTCGGCAAGGTTCCGAATCATCTGCGGAAGGGCGTTCGCCAGCCTGCGCGCGATGAACTCGGCCTGCAGGGTGATGGTCGTCGCCAAAAATGTTCGCAACTCGTTCATGCGCGGCGACCTGCGCTCGGCCATGAACGCCTCACGCTTTGGCCACGGACAGGCTGGGCTTTCGTCCAGCCAGGCGGGAACGGTGGCGCCCCGCTCGCGGCAGAACTCGATCAGCCCCGGAAACGTCTCTTCGAAGCGGTCCCGGCGGCCTTCCGGATACCAGAGGAAATGGCCGATGCCCAGGGAGGGAAAATCCTCCCCCTTGTTCCAGTGGGTGAGCCCTTCAACCGTGCCCTGGCACTCGTTCTCCCAGATACGCCGGCCCACCCACATCGACTGGAAAGGGGATACCCGGTATTCTGACTGCTGATCGACGTACGACGCCTGTTGCCGCGTCCCGGCCCCGATCGGCGCCGGATGCGCCGCAAGAAGGATCGCAAGGATGGGAAGCCCACCCGGAAAAAGCCGGCAGAAGCCTCCCGGCGAGGGTTTCGATGAAGACATGCGGTGAGAGACAAAGATAGTCATGAATTCAGTTTACCAGAACGATGCCTGCTTCGAAAATGATCGGCCAACCGACGTTGCGCCGCGATGGGCTGGTTTGAAACCCGCCACTGCAGGCATTTTTGATTCCTGCAGTAAGAGCAGCGACATTAAATTGGCTTTTGTCTGGCCAGGACTCGCCGTTGATGTGTATCATCACATCACGGTATGAGCGAATTCTCCATTCGGCCGATGACACCGCGGGACGTTCCTGTCGTCGCGGAGATCGAGAGCGAGAGCTTCCCCTGCCCCTGGCCGGCGGAACAGTTCTCGGAATGCCTCCGCTTTCCGATGTTCGTCTGCCTCGCGGCGTTTCTCGAGGGACATATCGTCGGCTATACCATCGGCATGTGCGAGGAAGAGGGAACCATGCACATCTTGGACCTCGCGACGGCGATCGAATGCCGGCGTCGCGGCTGTGCCCGCGCCCTGCTTCACCGGCTGTTCGACGAGGCCAGATCACGCGGCATCCGGACCGCCTACCTCGAGGTGCGCACCCGCAACGCGCCCGCGCGTGCCCTGTATGCAGACGAAGGGTTCACCCAGGTCGAGTTCCTGCCGAACAACTACCCCACTCCCCCCGACGACGGCCTCCGCCTCGCCGTCGCCCTGTGCCCATGAACTCACGCGAGAGCGTTCCGATCTAACGCGCCTACATTCCGCTCAGAAAAGCCCGAAGCCGCCCGGCAACGAGTCCGGCCCGGTCGTAGACGAGGGCCTGCATGCCGCAGGAGCGGGCGGCTTCGACGTAGGCGGGGATGTCGTCGAGATAGAGAATCTCTTCGGGCAGTATTCCGACTGCTTTTTCGAGGGCGTCGCGGTAGATCGCCCGATCGGGCTTGAGAACGCCGACTTCGAACGAGAGGGTGACCTGGTTGAAGAGCCCGAAGCAGGGATGCTTCGAGATGGTCGACCGGAAATGGGGCTCGCTCGTGTTCGACAGAAGGCCCAGCCGGTATCTGCGATGCAGGGTCTGCATCAAAGCGATCGTATCGTGGCGCATCACGAACATGTCGTTGAACCGATCGATGAAATCGGTTTCGGTGAAGGTTTTTCCCACCGCTTCGCCAGCGATGCGACGGAACGTGTCGCCGTCGATCCGGCCGGTTTCGAGGAGTTCGAGGGGGCCGCCCGGCTCGAGGAAACGCCGCAGAAGAGCGTCGGGATCGCAGCCGGTTTTCTCGCAGAGGCGTG
>MWAR01000517.1 GCA_002068715.1 bacterium ADurb.Bin374 | reverse complement strand
CGCGGAGACGCTGAGACGCCGAGGAAAATATCTTAGTACATTTTTTCAATCTCTGCGTCTCTGTGCCTCGGCGGTGAAAAGGTCTTTGTATCTTTGTGGTGAAATTGTCTCCGTGTCTCTGTGACTCCGTGGTTCGTCGTCTCCTACCAGGTCGTGCTGACGCCGCCCGTGAAGCCGATGTCGTGGCCGAAGCCCCAGTCGTGCTGGAGACCGATGGGCACGCCGAAGCTGACCTGCCAGCGGTCGTTGAAAAGAACCGCCCCGAGCAGGAGATCGCACATGCCGCCGTCGAGGCCGTCGGACACGGCCCAATACGTTCCGTTCACCTGGCCGGTGAGGGCCATGTTCTGGCCGAGCCGGTAATCGAGCGAGCCGCCGTAGGTCAGCCGGCTCATGGCGTCCTGCGCGTCATAAGCGTAGGCGAGGTTCAGATGCGACAGCCAGGACTCGTCGATCTTTCGGGAATACGCGCCGCCGGCCTCGAGCCATCCGCCGCGCGACGCCCAGGCCGGTCCGACTTTCACGCCGTTCCGGGTTTTACCGGTGAAGTCCCGGTAGGGAATGTCATACTTGCCGCCTGGGATTCTGCCGGCCAGGTGCGCCGTGACGCCCTGCGAGCCGTCGTCTTTCACCCACACCTGCCGGGTCGCCCTGACGTCGACGTCGTGCAGCCCGGAAAGCTTCGCATACGGCTTGTTTCCGGCATCGGCCGTCGCCTCCCACTGCTGGAACGGCACGGTCATGCCGAACGCCCAGTTTCCCGTCTGACGAATCAGGCTGATCGGATACAACGTCTGACTGCCCTTGATCTGGCCGTTCTTGCCGTCGAGATACCGATACCGCTCGTACCGATACTGGAACCCCAGGTGCCAGGCATCTGCGCGTGACACGAGCGCGTTCTCGACAGAGAACAGGCCGTAGCTCCCCTGGCCCGCTGCCCCGTAGGGTTCGCTCTCGCCGACATCGATCCCGTCCGGAAGCCTGTAATCGGCTTCGACGAACATAGCCTCGTGCCGCGGCGTCGCCACGGCCTTCGGGGAATCACTCTCGGCACGAATGACCGCGGCCCGGCTCACCGAACCGTCCGTCATCACAGCCGTTCCGATCGCCAGAACCGCCGCAAACATGCCGACCCGAGCCAGCCCGCGCCACAGGCCGCTCATCGCGCCCGCCCCGGCCGGCTTCACATCGTCTTTCCACGTTTTGCCGTGCATAGTCCCAATAAACATCGGCAACCGTCACGGATATGTTGAGTTTCAATTTTTCCCAAAAGAAAAACCGCCTGTCGCCAGGCGGCTGTCATCAAGAATCATGAAAACCTATTGGATACCATTCCAAGGGTTATTATTTGCACCTGTTCCTGGAGTCTGGCTATTCCCCAGTTGCCCCCCATCATTGATCCCCCAACTCCAAAGGCCATTGAGTCCCCCGGCGAGGGCATGTGCGGAATTTGAGTCATTTATACCTTTATTTCCGGCGCCTATCGTTGTTATCCCTGTCAGACCCCATGTCTTTACAGCATAATTTTGGTTGCCATTCAAATTGTTTCCAATCTGTCCAGAACCTCCGAAGCCCCAAGACCAAACAGTACCGTCTCTCTTCAATGCCAAACTGAATCCGTTAGGGTAATATGCTGAACTATAATACGTACCGCCACCCGCCGCTATTTTTACCACATCTTGCAGGTAAGTTGATGCACTGTCTTTTACTTGGACGGCCGTAGTCCTTTGTGTGGCCCCATTATCCCCAAGTTGTCCATAATTACCATATCCCCATGCCCAGACGGTGCCATCGGATTTCAGAGCGAGGCTGTGACCGTCACCGGCGGCAATGGCGATAACATCGGTTAATGAAGCTGTGCCGGGATACTGCATAACCTGAACTGGTTGATATTTATTGCCTGTCGAATTGTCCCCAAGCTGCCCCCATAAATTGCATCCCCAGGCCCAAACGGTTCCATCATTTCTCAATGCGAGTGAATGGCCGGTATTATAAGAACTGTAATACCCACCACCAGCAGCGATCGCGATGAAGTTCGAGGGTCCTGACGCCAGCACTTGCGTCGGGTAAGTAACGGGGGTGGTGCCGGAATAACCGAGGCCGATCTGCCCGTAATAGTTGCTTCCCCAGGCCCAGAGCGTTCCATCCGAGCGCAATGCAAGGGAGTGCCACGAACCGGCAGCTACGGAAATGATCGACGTCAGACTCGAGACTCGGACAGGATACTTGTATGACGGAGTCGTCGTACCTGTTCCAACCTGCCCATATTGATTAAAGCCCCAAGCCCAAAGAGAACCATCGTTTTGAACCGCCAGCGTATGGGCGTGTCCACAGCTTATTTCCTTGATATTGTTGATGGAATTAACCAGAATCGGACTTGAGGTTGCAGTAGGGGAATCCGTTCCGAATTGCCCGTAATCGTTCTTTCCGAACATGTAAAGTTCGCCTGAATTCCTCAACACCGCTGAATACTGTCCACCAGCAGAAACCTGTTTGATGTCTGTGAGAATCGGTTTATGGCTGTTCTTCAAAGAGATCGTCGTTGCGTAATCGAAGAACGGGCCGGATGCAACATCGTCACGCGCTGCCAAACGCAGTTTAACCGTTGTCCCAGTATTTAGCGGGTAATCCATGGCACTGTTCCAGGTAATAGTTGGTCCAACTCCCGGAATGACGCTAGTTTTAGAGCCTACTATATCTATCGCCTTCTGGTAATTGGCCCCGTTGTCGACGGAATAATACAATTCTATGCTGCATGGATCGATGTCGAGGTCTGTCAACGAGAAAGTCACGGTGATCGGACCCCGATATTCCGTTCCGGCAACGGGCGTGGCAATGGAGAGGATCGAAACAGTCGGCAGGTTGTTGTTCATGCCGAACGCCGCCGATTCGCTCGCCACGCCTGCACAATTTGGATAACCGTCGTTCGGAGTGATGCGGACCTTCACCTGGGCGCGCTTTTCCGTGAAGTCGGAAGCCGACTGCCAGGTAAGGGTTTTGTTGTTTCCGGGAGTGATATTCGACGTCGGGCCGTTGAGGCTGGTCGTCTCGGTCCAGGTCGATCCGTTGTCCTTCGAATACTCGATTTTGATGGAACACTGATCGGAATTGGCATCAGCGAGGTCGTAGAAGAGACTGATATCGCCCGAACTTCCGGTCGTTCTGACGTTGCTGACGACCGGGTACTGGTTGTTGTCGATCACGAGAACGCCCGTGGTGGTGGCCGTGCCGGCCCCGACCGCGTCACTCGGCGTGATCTTGAGCTTCACGTTCGACTGGTAGGTGCTGAAGTTGGAAAGCGAGTTCCAGACAAGGGTTTTGCCGGTACCTGTGGCGAGGCCGGTCGTCGTTCCGGTCACATATGTGGTCGGAGTCCAGCTCGTTCCGCCGTTGAGGGAGTATTCGAGCGCGACCGACATCGTGTTGCCGTTGGCATCGGCGAGATCGAACGTCAGATCGATGTTCCCTCTGGTGCCGCTCGCGACGAGATTCGACGCGACCGGCAACACATTGTTGTTGAGCGAGAACTGGGACGTCGTATTCGAAGGACCGGCAACATACGGGTCGGACGGCGTGATTCGGACCATCGCATTCGTCGTGACCGCCTGGAAATCCGCATACGACTTCCAGACGATGGATCGGGCGCCGGGAAGAATGCCCGTCGTCGAACCGACCAGATTCGTCGTCGCCGCCCAGCTTACGCCGCCGTTCGTCGAGTATTCGACCTGGATCGAGCAGGGATCCCCGTTCGAGTCGGCGAGATTGTAATTCACGGTGATGTCATTGCTCGTTCCGGAAGTGGTGGGGGTTCCGCTTATATACGGCATCGAATTGTTGTCGAGCGTGAATGCGTTCGATACGCCCGGAACGCCTGAATCGAACGAGTCGTTCGGAATCAGCCGGATTTTCATGTTGGTCGATCTTCCGGTGTAATTAGTCGTCGAGTTCCAGAACACCTGCAGATCCTGTGCCGGGGTAAGCCCCGAGACAGTCCCGCTCAGCGTGGCGGAGGCCCACGTCGTTCCTCCGTCGGGCGAGTATTCGGCGGTGAGACTGCAGAAGTTGTTGTTGCCGTCGGCCAGGTCGTAGATGATCAGGATCCCGCCGCTGTTTCCGGACGTTTCCACGCCCGAGACGATGGGGAAGTAGTTGTTGTTCACCGGGAACGGTGCCGTCGTCCCGCTAGCTCCCGCACCGATGCCGTCGTTCGGCGTCAGGCGGACGATGACGGAGGCCTGCTTCGTGACGAAGTCGGCGTTCGAGTTCCAGGTGAGCGTCTTGCCGGTGCCCGTCGCAAGGCCCGTCAAGGGGCCGCTCACGTTCGTGGTGGTCGTCCAGGTCGTGCCGCCGTTGAGCGAGTATTCGACCGTCAGACTCGCGGGGTGGCCGTCGAGATCGTTCAGATCGTAGGTCAGGAGAATCGGCCCCGACGCTCCCGTCGGGACGACGTTCGACACGACCGGCAGGTGGTTGTTGTTCACCGCGAAGAAGCCGCTGATGCCCGGGGTTCCGGGGGACTGATCGTCCGTGGCTGTCACCTTCACCTTCACGTTCGCGTAGTTGATCTTGAAGTCTTCATACGAGCGCCAGACGATCGATTTTCCGGTGCCGGGCACAAGGCCGGTCGTGTCGCCGGTCAGCTTCGTGGTCGTCGTCCAGGTCGTGCCGCCGTCGGTCGAGTAGGCGACGGCGATGGAGCATGCCGCCCCGTCTAGTTCCGTGAGGTCATACGAAATCGTCACATTGTTGCTGGTTCCGGTGGTGGTGACGTTGGTTACGACCGGGAGATTGTTGTTGTTGACGGCGAAGGAGGAAGAAATGCCGTATGTTCCCTTGCCGTAGGCATCCGAAGGCTGGATGCGAACCCGCACGTTGCTTACATTGCTTGCGATATTGTCAGCCGAAGACCAGACAATCGTGCGTCCCGTGCCGGAAACGATATTGTTGATGGTTCCGAGGAGACTTTCGGTGCGCACGAACAATCCGCCGTTGATCGAATAGAACACTTCGATGCCGCATGTGTCGTTGTCGGGGTCGGAAAGCGTGTAGGTCAGCGTGATGTCGCCGCCCGTTCCGCTCGCCACGACGCTCGACACGGTCGGCAGACGGTTGTTGGAAATCGAGAACCCGCTGGAGATACCGGCGGTGCCGGTCGCGTATCCGTCGTTCGGCTCGATCTTCAGCTTCACGGATCCGTAGTTGCCGGTGACGTCGGAATACGAGTTCCACGTGAGCGTCTTGCCGCTTCCGGGAACGATGCCGGTCGTGGTGCCCGACGTGCCGAGCGCGCGCGCGTAGTTCGCCCCGTTGTCGATCGAGTAGTAGAGCGCGATACTGCACGGATTTGTATCTGCATCCGTCAGCGTGTAGGTGATACCGATGCTGCCGCTCGCCCCAGTGGTGGTGACGGCGGATACGATCGGAAGCGAGTTGTTCGTGATGGCGAAGTTCGCCGACTCGCCCGGCGTGCCCGTTCCGCTGCCGTCGCTGGGCACGACCTTCACCCTGACCGTCGCGGCGCCGGGGAGGTTCGTCGCGCTGTTCCAGGTGACGGTCTTGTTCGAGCCGATCGGAACGCTCGAGGTCGCGCCGGTCAGCGCCGTCGTCTGCGTATAGTTGGTGCCGCCGTCGGTCGAGTAATACACGGCGATCGAGCAGGGATCGCTGTTCGGATCCGTCAGGTCATAGGTGATCGTGATCGGGCCGGACGAACCTGACGTGCGCACGTTGGAAACCGTCGGCAGTGCATTGTTCGAGAGAGCGAAGGCCGCGGAAACGCCCTCGGTTCCGGCGGTGATGCCGTCGTTCGGAAGCAGCTTCACCTTGACGTTTGCCTGGGTCCCGCTGACGTCGGCCGCGGAGTTCCAGACGAGCGTCTTCCCGTTTCCGGGCAGGAGGCCGGTCACGGTGCCGGTAAGATTTTTCGTCTCCGTCCAGGACGTGCCGTTGTTCAGCGAATAATAGACGAGAAGCGAACACTGGTCGTTGTTCGGATCGGTCAGGTTGTAGGTGATCGTGACGTTGCCGGACGTTCCGCTGACGAGCACGTTCGAAACGGTCGGCGCCGTGTTGTTGTTGATCGCGAACGGCGAGGAGATCGCCGCGCTGCCGGCGCCCGAGCCGTCGTTCGGAATCAGGCGGATGCGCACGGACGCCGCATATCCCGCGATATCCGACGACGAGGTCCACGAGATCGAACGGCCCGAGCCCGGAATAACGCCCGACGTGTCGCCGGTCACGTTCGACGTCATAGTATAGTTCACGCCATCCGTCGAGTAGGCCACCGTCACCGAGCATGCGTCGCTGTTCGCATCGGCAAGCGTATAGGTGATGCCGATCGTCCCCGAGGTTCCGGTGATCGTGATGCCGCTGATCGACGGCAGGTTGTTGTTCGTGACCGAGAAGGAGTTCGACTCGGCCGGCGTGCCATCGCCATAGGTGTCGTTGGCAATGAGGCGCACCTTGACGTTGGCCTGGTTGCCCGGAATGTCGCTCGCCGACCGCCAGGTGATGACGCGGCCGTTTCCCGGCATGACGCCAGTCGTCGCGCCGGAATAATTTTTCGTGGTATTGAATGAACCTCCGCCGTCGAGCGAATACTGGAGCGTGACGCTGCAGGGGTTGTTGTTGGCATCCGTGAGGTTGTAGGTGACCGTGATGTCACCGGATGTTCCAGACGTGGTGACGCCGGAAATGACCGGAAGGGTGTTGTTGTTGACCGTGAAGGTCGACGACTCGCCCGGCGTGCCGTTTCCGCTGCCGTCGTTGGGGGTGAGCTTGACCTTGACCCCGGTCGAGCGGCCGGGGATGTCCTGCGGCGTATTCCAGGAAATGGTCTTCCCCGTTCCGGGAGTGACGCCCGTCGTCGCCCCAGTGATGTTGGAGGCGGAGGTATAGGTAACGCCGCCGTCTACGGAATACTGCATGGACACGGTCGAGGCGCCGCCGTCGGCATCGGCGAGCGTGTAGGTGATCGTCACGGTCCCGCTGGATCCGGAGGTCAGGACGTTGCTGATCACGGGCAGGGCGTTGTTGTTCACCGCGAAGGCCACCGAGCCGCCCGGGGTACCGGCGCCGTATTTGTCCGACGGCGTGATCCGAACTTTCACGGCGACCTGGTTCGACTGGAAGTTTTCCGACGAGCGCCAGACGAAGCTCTTCCCCGAGCCGGGCGCGAGGTTGGTCAGCGTGCCGGTGATGTTCGTCGTCGAGGTCCAGGTCGATCCGTTGTTGAGCGAGTATTCGACCGCGATCGAGCAGGCGTCGCCGTTTATATCGTTCAAGGTATAACTGACCGTTATATCACCGGAATTTCCGGACGTCGTCACACTGGTGACGGTCGGGAGGGAGTTGTTGCTGACGGCGAAGACGCTCGACTCGCCGGCCGTCCCGTTGCCGATCCCGTCGGAGGGAACGAGCCGCAGTTTGACGTTGGATTCGTTTCCGGGAATCGAGACCGTCGAATCCCAGGTGATGCCGCGGTTCGTGCCAGGCGCGACATTGGTGACCGACCCCGTGACCTGCGTGGTCTGGGTCCAAGTGCCGCCGCCGTCGGTGCTGAAGTAGACCTTGACCGAGCACGAGGCGCTGTCGGCATCCGCCAGCGTGTAGGTGATCGTGATCGCGCCCGAGTTGCCGCTCACCAGCACGTTGCTGATCGTGGGCAGGTTGTTGTTGTTCACCGTGATCGTCGACGAGGTCAGCGTCGAGCTGTTGACGTACCCGTCGTTGGCGGTGATCCGGATCTTCACGTTCGATTGATAGCTGCTGATATCGGCCGCGGAGTTCCAGACGATGCTCTTGCCGCTGCCCGGCGTCACTCCCACACCACCCGTTATATTGTTGCTCTGCGTCCAGGTGGTTCCGTTGTTGGTCGAGTAGGCAAGGCTGATGGAGCAGGCGTTTCCATCGACGTCAGACAGGGTGAAACCGATAGAGATGTCGCCTGTTCCACCGCTCACGTTCAGATCGGAAAGAACCGGGGCGGTGTTGTTGTTCACCGTGAAGGTCGACGACTCACCGGGAGTTCCGTCGGCCGTGCCGTCGTTCGGAATGATCTTCAGGCGTGCGTTCGACGTGCTTCCCGGAACATCCGACTGGGAGATCCAGGTGAACGTCTTGTCACTGCCCGGAGTGATGCCGCTCGTGACCCCTGTGACGTTGGTCGTGAGCGTGTAGTTGGCACCGCCGTCCGTCGAGTAGTATACGGCGATCGAGGAGGCACCGCCGTCGATGTCGGCGAGCGTATAGGTCACCGTGATGCTGCCCGAGGTTCCGCTGGTCGTCACCGCCGAGACCACAGGCAGGCTGTTGTTGTTGATTGAGAAGGCGGAGGACACCGCAGGGGCGCTTTTCACCTTGCCGTCGTTCGCGACGACGCGCACCATCACTACGTCGGTGTAGTTGCCGACGACATCGGCGGCCGAGTTCCAGGTGATGGTTTTGCCGGTTCCGGCGGTGATGCTCGCCGTCGTGCCGGTCAGAGCCGTCGTCGTCGCCCAGTTCGTACCGGAGTCGAGCGAATAGGCCACGGCGATACTGCACAGATCGCTGTCGGCATCGGCCAGGGCGTAGCCGATCGTGATGTTGCCGGACGTACCGGTCACATAGACCCCCGACACCACCGGAGGATTGTTCGCGCCGACGATCGTGAAAAGATCCGAGGTTCCGGCCGGTCCGGCGCCAGAGCCGTTGTTCGCGGTCACGCGAACCTTGACGGTGTTCTGCGTACCGTTAACATCCTGCGCCGAGTTCCAGACGATCGTCCGGTCGGAGCCCGGCGTGACGCCTGTCGTCGTGCCGGTCAACTGCGTGGTGCCGGTCCAGGTGCTGCCGCCGTTGAGCGAGTATTCCACCTGGATCGAGCTCGATTGGGCTGAAGCATCAGTCAGATCATAGGTGATCGTCACGGTCTGATTCGTGACGGAGGTGCGTACGTTCGAAACCGTCGCGACCGCGGCGTTGTTCACCGCGAACACACCGGAAAGGCCCGGGGCGCCGTTTACCTTGCCGTCGTTCGGAACGAGTCGCACCTTGACGTTCGACTGAGTCGTCGAGAAATCGGTGCTCGAGTTCCAGGTCAGCGTCTTGCCCGCACCGGGTGTGACGCCTGCCGTCGTTCCGGTCAGATGCGTGCTCGTCGCCCAGTTCGTTCCTCCGTCGAGGGAGTAGGCGAAACCGATCGAGCAGGCGTCGCTATCGGCGTCGGTCAGCGTGTAGGTGATCGAAATGTCGCCGCTCGTTCCCGAAGGCGTGACGCTGGAAATCGAGGGAGCGTTGTTCAAAGAGCCGATGGAGAAGGTATCAGACACGCCCGGCGTTCCAAGCGCGATTCCGTTGTTGGGCGTGAGGCGAACCTTGACGGTGGCCTGCGGCAGACTCACATCCAGGCCCGCATTCCAGGTGATGGTGCGGCCGGTGCCGGGAACGACGCCCGTCGTGGTTCCCGTGAGTCGCGTCGTGGTCGTCCAGCTAGTGCCGGCATTCAGAGAGTATTCGACGCCGATCGAGCAGTTCGCGTTCGATGGTTCGGTCAGATTGTAGGTGATCGTGACATCAGATCCGGAAACAGATGTCTGGACGGAACTGACGACGGCAGAGCCTCCGTTCTGGAGGGCGAAGACCGAAGAAGAGACGGCGGTCCCGCTGAGTTTTCCATCGCTGGGCGTCAGGCGGATTTTCACGTTCGTCTGGTTCGTGCTCACATCCATCGAGGAGATCCAGACGATCGTCTTGCCCGACCCCGGCGCCACGCCAGTGACGCCAGTGACATTCGATGTCGGCGTCCAGCTCGTGCCGCCGTTGAGCGAGTATTCGACCGCGATCGAGCAGGCGTTGCCCTCGTTGTCGGCAAGCGTGTAGCCGACGGTGATGTTGCCGCTCGTTCCGGTGGTGGTGACCCCGGAAACGACCGGGGCGGTGTTCGGAATACCGCCGTTGTTCACGGAGAACGTCGATGAGATCGCCGCCGCGCCGGAAACCTTGCCGTCGTTGGCGACCAGGCGGACTTTGACGTTCGACTGGTTCGTGCTGATGTCGGCGGATGAACTCCAGGTAAGGGATCTTCCGCTGCCCGGAGTCACGCCGGTCGAGCCGATGACATTCGTCGTCGTGGCCCAGGTCGTGCCGCCGTCGACAGAGTAGGCGACGCCGATCGTGCAAGAGTCGTTTTCGGAATCGGCGAGCGTGAAGCCGATGGTGATGTTGCCGCTCGTGCCGCTCGCGATAACGGCGGAGACGGTCGGGGCCGTGTTCACGACGCTTCCGTTGTTCACAGCGAAGACGGCGGATGTCGCCGCGGTTCCGTTGATTTTTCCGTCGTTCGGCGTCAGCCGCACCCTGACGTTGGACTCGTTCGTGATGATGTTGGACGAGGAAATCCAGGTGATCGCCCTGCCGGAGCCAGGCGCAATGCCGGTGACGCCGGTGACGCTGTCGGTCGGAGTCCAGGAGGTGCCGCCGTTGGTCGAATACTCGACCGTGATCGAGCAGGCGTCGTTCTCGGCGTCGGCCAACGTGTAGCCGATCGTGATGTTCCCGCTCGAACCGCTCGCGATCACGCTCGATACGACCGGAGCCGTATTGGTCAGCCCGGCATTGTTCACCGCGAAGACCGGGGAAACGGCCGAAGAACCGCTGATCTTGCCGTCATTGGCCGTAAGCCGGACGGCGACACTCGACTGGTTCGTGGCGATATCGGCCGATGAGCTCCAGGTCAGGCTTTTCCCGGAACCGGGTGTGACGCCGACCGCTCCGGTGACATTGCCAGTCGGTGACCAGCTCGTGCCGCCGTTGACCGAGTAATCGACCGTGATCGTGCAGGGATCGCCGTCGGAATCGGCGAGCACGTAGCCGATCGTGATGTTCCCGCTCGAACCGCTCGCGATCACGCTCGATACGACCGGCGCGCTGTTGGCCGTGCCGAGAGAAAATACGGCGGAAAGGCCCGGGGTGCCCTGGGAGACGCCGTTATCGGCCGTCACCCGGAGAACCACGCTGCCCTGGGGCGGCGTGACATCCTGCGACCATTTCCAGGTCAGCGTTTTCGATGTTCCGGGCATGACGCCTGACGTCGTTCCCGTGACATTCGTCGTCTGTGTGAACGTCGTACCGCCGTTCAGGGAGTAGGCGACCGCGATCGAACAGGCCTGATTCGAAGGTTCGGCGAGATCGTACGTGATGGCGACCGTCGATGTGCCGACGGTGGTCAGTACGTTGCTGACGACGGCGATGCTCGTATTGTCGATCGGGAATGTCGGCGAAATGCCGGCAGTCCCGTTACCACCCGCATCCGAGGGGACCAGCTTGATCCGGGCCGTGGAGGTCGCGGAAGGGGCATCGACAGCCGAATGCCAGATGATGGACTTTCCGGTCCCTGGCGTGATCCCTGTGCTGGTCCCCGTGAGATGCGTCGTCTGGGTCCAGCTGGTTCCGCCGTCGAGCGAGTAGTGGACGGCGATCGAGACGGCGTCGTTCTCGGTATCAGTGACGGCGTAGGTGATTTCGATATCGCCGGTCGTTCCGGACGCCGTCACGTTGCTTATCGCAGGCCGCTGATTCTCGCCGCCTGCCCCGACCGTGATCGGAACCCGAGCCGTTCCGGATAGACCGGAACCGTTCACGACGACGACGGAAATCGTCGCAACGGTGTCATACGCCGGAGCCGTCCAGCGGACGGTCCAGGGATACGAGCCGGAGGCGAGCCGGCCTGTCGTCGCGGCCCAGGTGAAGCCGAGCCGGTCCCGGATCGCTCCCAGGGGGTCGTCCGCGTCGGCGCTGAGTGTCACGACGTCGTTCGGCGTGACCTGGATCGCGGAAGCGGCGATTCTCGCCACGGGGGCCTGCGGCGTCTGGGTTTGGGTCGGCACCGCGATCTCGACAACTGGAATAGTTCCAGGTATATATCCAACTTCGAAAACGGTTTCCCTGACCTCGCTGGAGTTGACGACCGTCACTTCGGCGCCTGTCTCTTCCCCGGGAAGCGGCGGCGTGATAAAATATCCGTTACTATCCGTCGTGAACGATTCGCCCCACAGAAGCATCTTCACAAAAGGAAGCGGCCGCCCGACGTTGTCGCGGAGAATGCCGCTGACCTGGTTCACCGCTTTCTTGACGCCCAGATCGCCGGCATCGTGCGCGTTCGCATCCTCGCCGAGGCTGAAATTCACGGAACGGATCTTGTAGGTTTCCTGGGTCAGGGGGGGAAAAGAGCTTGGCGACGACCCGGTAGGAACCGAGGGGAACGCCGGTGAGCGTGAAACGCCCTTCCGAATCGGTCCTGGTTCGGAACGTGGGCAGCTGTTCGAGCCAGACGTCGGCATTGGCGATCGCCTGCGCCCCGGCCTTGACGGACTGCGTGGTGGCGGCGAGCCGTGAAGCGATGACCAGGTCGGAGGCAATGACACGCCCGGTGATGGTTCCGTTCTGCGCGATCTGCGACAGGGGAAGGCCGGTGATCCCGCCGCCGCCGCCGCCACCGCATCCTGACGCGGTGATGAGAGCGACCAGCGAAACCAGCAGGATCGCGGTACCAGCCAGATACAGGCCAGACCGGAAAAAGTCACGGGGATGCCAGGTCTGTTCGTTCATTGTCTGCCTCCTCGGGCGCCGTTCCTGCCTGTCCTGTGGGGAGAAAACAGCGGTCTGTTTCCTCGTCCGGCGGAAAGATACGGTGCCGAGACTCTAAATTTTAGTGTTTCGGTCTATTCTACCAGCCTCGAAGTGAGTTGTACATCCATCGGACGCTTTTTCCGATCGTCTTTTGTCAGGCCTGTTCAGCCTGAAACTGCGGCGGCGTGCCGCTGCTGTTCGCCGATGACCTTCTCGAGCGCCTTGTTCACGTCGTGAAGCTCCATTCCCGTCTGCTGATACTGAACGGCCTGCGCATCGGTCAGTTCTTTCAGCAGGCGTGCCCTGCTCACGAAACCGCCCCGCCTCGGCGCAAGACGAACCGGTATTTCCCCCGTGTCGATCAGCGGAATCTCGTGAAAACCGGGGCCGGAAAACACTGATCTCCTGGTCTGCAGAAACGCCGCCTCATCCGAATCGAGCCGAATTTCGTACAACTTCGGCTTGAGCTTCGCGACGACGGTGAACCGATAGGACTGGATGCCGCCGGAACACAGTTTTGCCGTCAGTTGATCCCGTTTTTTCTGGAGATCGGCGCGTTGCTCGACAAGCCGGCGGGCTTTTTCGAGATAAGCCAGCCGGTCCTTCAGAAGCTTCGACGCCGGAGCCGCGGCCACGCCTTTTCGAAGCGTGGCTTCGGCTTCGAGTGACTGTTTCCTGACGAGCTGCAGTTCGGCAAGGCCGAGATAGGCTTGTTCATGAGACGGAACCTTGCGGATCGCGGTATTGAAATCCGCCTCGGCGCCGCGCAGATCGTTCAGATCGGTTCTGGCCCGCCCCATGCCGACGAACGCGTCGGCGTCGTCGGGATTCTTCATGAGCATCGACTGGTATTCGGCGAGCGCCTCCGTGGGTTTGCGAAGCTGCAGAAACGCCTCGGCACGCGCTTTTACGGCCCAGGGAGCCGCCGGGAGATGCCCTGTGATGCGTTTTGCGGTATCGATGACCTGAATCCAGCGTTTCCGCTTCTGCTGAATATCGAGAAGCTGGCGGTAGATCTCGGCGCTCGTCGCGTCCCAGCTCCGCTCGGGTTCGCCCAGGGCCCGGAACAGGGAGGCCTCCGCCCGGTCGAACCTGGCGAGTTCGCGATAGGCGATTCCCAGCATGTATCCTTCGCCGGCACTGATGTTCGTCACTCCGGGGGTCTCGTCGAGAAGGCGCACGACTTCGGCCCAGTCGCACCGCGCGAACGCGATCGTCGCCTGCTGGCGAACGAGCTCGGTTCCGGTGTCGGAAGCCGCTTCCCGTTTTGGTGCCGTCTCCCGTTTCGGCGCCACCCGTTTCGATGCCACGAGGCTGCCGTGAACATATCCCTCGACATGTTTGCAGTATTTGACCTTGTACCACTTGTCGTTTTTGTCGACGACGGTCACACGTGCGCGCGGAGGCAGCTGGGCAAGAATTTCCGACTGCGTCGACGGCCCCTTCCTGAGATTGACCATGGTGTTTTTCATTTCAATCTCGTTGCCGGCAGACATGGCCGGATTCAGAACCGCGAACCAGAGGGCAAGCAGGGCGCCGCAGGATCGCTTGTCGATCCGCCCGAAAGGCATCATGGTTTGGTAACCTCCCCGTCGCGCAAAGTATGCTGTATCTCGTTACACATCGGCACGTTCTTGAAAAATCCGAACGGCGGCGACCGATGCGAATAACGGGGAGAAAACGAAAGCTTCCTCTCGAGTCAAGAACCACCCGCCCGCTCTGAGCCTGTCTCGAGTCTGCCGAAAGAGACAAGAGTCTTTCGTGCTTCGACAAGCTCAGCGCGAACGGGAACGCAAAATCGGCGTTTGTTCCGCAGGAATCTTTATGGCTGTTTTGCCTGGTGCGAGAATTTCGACAGAATCGCGGCGAAAAAATCGGCGGGAAGTCGATCCTTGGCCTTTTCCTGCAGTATCGGAATCAGCGACCGAATGTCGGCGATCTTGCCGAGCGCTTCGAGCGCGTTTCGATACACGACGTCCTCGCGGTCGTCGAGAAGAGCGATCAGCGTGGGAACGCCCTCCCGATCGCCGATCGCACCGAGAGCGAATGCGGCGGACGAGCGGAGCCATTTGGTCGGCTCCTTCGCCATCGCGATCAGGGTCGGCATGACGGTCTGGTCGCCCATCTTCGAGAGCGCGATGGCGGCGTTCACGCGGACGCGGTCGTTCGGATCGCGCAGCATCGGCTCGATCCGCTTCTGATGGTCGCGATCCCGAACTCCCAGTTTCGCCAGGGCTTCCACGGCGTTGGCGCGCACGCGTGCATCGGAGGATTCCAGGCCGGCCTCGCAGACCGGAATCTGGTCGGTCCCGCCGAGACGGCTCAGAACCGACAGGAGCGAGGCTTTGACCCAGGGGTCCTTTTCCCGGCCTGCCATTTCCATGAGCAGTGGAAGCGCCTCGCGGGCTCCGAGCCGGGCCATCGCCTCCATCGCGTTGATCCGCATCCAGCGTTCCTTGTCACCGAGGTGCTCGCGAACGAGCTTTTTCGCCGTTTCACCGCCGATGCCGCCGGCAACGAGCAGCAGCTGTTCGCGGGCCGCCATCGGAAGTTTGGGAAACGATTTGACGATGCGATCGATGATCGACTCGCCCATGCCGACGAGCGCCTGGACGGCAAGTTCCCGGTGGGCTGGAACGGCGCTAGAGAGAAGTCTGAAGAATTCCGGATAAAGACCATGATATGTTTCCGCCGCGGCCGTCCGCAGGAGAACGGGCTGGACGGTTTCGTCGCGCTCGCGGCCGAGCCACTCGGCGAGAATCCGCGCGCGCTCGTCGGCCTTGAACAGTGGAAGACCGGCGATTGCGGCAATACGAACCTGCGGATGCGGATCGTGGCAGAAGATCTCGTAGAGTTCTCGGTCCTCGATCATCGGCCGGCGCGACAGGCCCTGGACGAGCGCCATTCGGATCGGGTGCGCGGGCGATTTGGCGAGCCTCTTCAGATGGCTGCGCGCGCCTTCGTCGCCAAGCCGCGACAGGGCGAGCTGGGCCGCCATCGCGACCTCCCACTGGCCGTTGTTACCGAGCATCTTGAGGAGCAGGTGTCGTTCGGTGGAAGGATAGCGAACGAAATACATCGCTGACTCCACCAGTAGACCGGGGTCCTGGGTCTGGCCCATGATCTCGGTCATCGTCGCGGCGACGCGCGGATCGCGGATATGGGAAACGAGGGAGAGCAGGCGACGCCGGAGCAGCGGCGGCTTGTCCTCGTCGGCCGCCCGCAGGATCTGATCGAGAACGGGAGTGAGCTCGAAACCGGAGAGGGCGTTCAGCGCCCGGTCGGCAAGCCCTGCCCGCCCGGCGCCGACGAACTCGAGCACGTATTTGACCGAGCGTGGGTTTCCGATCTTCCCGAGCGCGTCGATGACGCTCCCGACGATCTCCTCGTCGGGTGAGGACAGGAGATCGACCAGCTGGTCGGCATGCCCGGGGACCCGGAGAATGCCCAGAGCCACGATGGCCAGCAGCTTCTCGTCGCGATCACGGCTCGAAAGCCTGTCCACGATTCCCGCGTATCGCCTGGCCTCATGCTCTCTCGTCATTCCGTCTCCTCCGTTTCACTTTCCGTTTCCGTTGTCTTCGACCCGCTCGATCGACGCGCCCAGGGAACGCACGCGCCCGACCAGATCTTCGTATCCGCGGTCGATGTGATACACGTTGCTGATCTCAGTCCGGCCCTCGGCCATGACGCCCGCCAGTACGAGCGCGGCGCCGGCCCGCAGGTCGGACGCGGCGACGGGGGCCCCGCTCAGTTTTTCGACCCCGCCGACCATGACGGTCCGGTCACGGATCGTCAGGCTCGCCCCCATGCGGGCAAGCTCGGCGACGTGCATGAACCGGTTCTCGAACACCGTTTCCGAGATAAGCGACGTGCCGTTCGCGAGACACATCGCGGCCATGAACTGCGCCTGCATGTCCGTCGGGAACCCCGGAAACGGAAGCGTCTTGACTTCGACGGGTCTGAGGCGGCCGTCGCTGCTCACGGTGACGCTGTTCGTTCCCACCTCGACGGTGGCGCCCATCTCGCGGAGTTTCGCGATGACGGCCTGCTGATGTGCCGGAACGACGTTCTGCACCGTGATCGGGCCGCCGCACATCGCGCCCAGCACCATGAAGGTACCGCCGTCGATGCGGTCGGGAATGACCGGGTATGTGGCCGATTTCAGCTTCTTCACGCCTTCGATGCGGATCGTCGGCGAACCGGCGCCCTCGATTCTCGCGCCCATCGCGTTCAAAAAGCCGGCGAGATCGTCGATCTCCGGCTCCTGGGCGGCGTTCTCGATGCTGGTCATGCCCTCGGCGAAGGTGGCGGCCATCATCAGATTCTCGGTCGCCCCGACCGACGGGAAGTCGAGCACGATTCTCGCCCCGACCAGCTTGTCGGCGAGGGCGACCGCGCAGCCGCCCTCGATGGAAACGGTCGCACCGAGCGCTTCGAACCCCTTGAGGTGGATGTTTACCGGCCTCGCGCCGATCGCACAGCCGCCCGGCAGGGGAATGCGGGCACGCCGCAGTCGGCTGAGCAGAGGGCCCATGACGAAGAAGCTGGCGCGCATCGCTTTCACGAGCTCGTATGGCGCTTCTTCCTTCACGCCCGCGCCGCAGTCGACGCACAGCGTGCCGCGGTCCAGCCATTTCGTGCGGGCACCCAGCGCCTGGAGCACTTTTTCCATGGTCGTGACGTCGTTGAGGTGTGGAACGTTCTGCAGCGTGACGGGTTCGTCGCACAGAAGCGTGGCGGCCATGATCGGCAGGGCCGCGTTCTTCGCCCCTCCGATCGATACCGTGCCGCGCAACGGGCGTCCGCCGTCGATGAGTATCCGAGCCATGATCAGTCGACCCCGATCCTTTCGAGTTTGATGTTGCCTTCCCGGAGCATTTCCAGTGCGAGTTCGTCCGGATACGAGCCGATGAAGACCACCCGCGTGATACCTGCGTTGATGAGCATCTTCGCGCAGGTCACGCAGGGCTGATGTGTTACGTAGATCTCGCTTCCCTTCAGCGAGACGCCGAACGCCGACGCCTGGAGGATCGCGTTCTGCTCGGCGTGAAGGCCGCGGCACAGTTCCTGGCGCTGGCCCGACGGGATGTGCATCGCCTCGCGGAGACAGCCGCCGGGCAGTTCGAAACAGTGCGGAACGCCGTTCGGTGCACCGTTGTAACCCGTGGCGAGAATGCGCTTGTCGCGCACGATGACCGCCCCGACCGTCCGGCGCAGGCAGGTGGCGCGCGTCGCGACCAGTTGGGCAATGCGGAGAAAATACGTGTCCCAGGAGGGGCGGGAAGCGAGCGCCTGGGGCTCTTTCTTCGCTTCGACCGACGCGAGACGGGCAATCTTGCCGGCGTTTTCGGTCGTCATCCGGGTTTTCGGTCCGGCAGTCTTCACGGCTGTTGTTTTGGGCAACGCGGATTTTTTGTTCTTATTTTGTGCCATATAACCTGTCTCCCGCGTCTCCAAGGCCAGGAAGGATGTATCCGTGCTCGTTCAGTTTTTCGTCCACCGTGCAGGTGTAGATGTCGACGTCCGGATGCGCCTTCTGGAGGGCGGCGATGCCTTCGGGACATGAGACGATGCACATGAACCGGATACGTTTTGCGCCTTTCTCCTTGACGATCTCGATCGCTTTCGCCGTAGATCCGCCTGTCGCCAGCATCGGATCGAGAACGAAGACGTCCATCCCGGCGATGTTCGCCGGCAGCTTACAGTAATACTCGATCGGCTGGAGCGTCTCGTGATCACGATACAGGCCGATATGCCCGACCTTTGCCATCGGCATGAAGCTGAGCAGGCCCTCGACCATCCCCAGGCCGGCGCGGAGTATCGGTACAAGAGCGATGAGCTGACCGGAGATCATGTAGCCCTTCGTCTTCATGAGGGGCGTTTCGCAGTAGGTTTCCTCGACCGGGATCGTATGGGTCGCCTCGTATGCCAGCAGCATCGACAGTTCCCGCATCAGTTCGCGGAACATGTGAACGTCGGTGAACTTCGAGCGCAGAAAGGTCATCTTGTGTTTGATCAGCGGGTGATCGACAACGACGAGATTGCTCATGATGGTTTCCTTTCAGGCGTCGTCACGCCGGCCGTTCGATCTTTTCCACGCGACGGGCGTGGCGACCGCCGGCGAACGATGCGCCGAGAAACGCGTCGAGAATGTGAATCGCCAACTCCTCGCCGACGATCCGGCCGCCGAGCACCAAAATATTCGCATCGTTATGCTGTCTCGAAAGCCCGGCCTCGAGAGCATTGTGACAGAGGGCAGCGCGCGCGCCAGGATGTCGGTTCGCCGCGATCGACATGCCGATGCCGGAACCGCAGGTCAGAAGGCCGAG
>MWAR01000516.1 GCA_002068715.1 bacterium ADurb.Bin374 | reverse complement strand
GAGGGCTCCGACGAGCGTCACGCCGAGCCAGTCGCGCCGGGCGATGCGCGGGAGTGGCCGCGGAGCGACCAGCAGCAGCACGAGGCCGCCGAGCAGAAACCGCGACATGAGCAGTGTGGCAGGGGGCATGAAGCCGAGCGCCCACTTCGCCACTGCATACGAACCGCCCCAGACGAAGTTCATCACCAGGAGCAGGAGGATTCCCGTGCGGCGTGACATGTCAGGACGGGGTCGGGTGGTGGCTCATCGCCTCCTCGGCCTCTTCCTCGGTCAGCTTGAGGAACACCGATTCGAGATCGGTCGAGTCGGAACCGGACTGGATGCGGAGCGCCTCGATCGTGCCGAGCGCGATCACGCTTCCCCGGCTGATGATGCCGATCCGCGAGCAGAGGTCCTGTGCGACGGAAAGCGTGTGCGTGGTGAGGAAGATCGTCTTGCCCTTCTTCACCTGCTCCTTGAAGATATCCTTGACCAGCCTGACGCTCTTGGGGTCGAGGCCGACCATCGGCTCGTCGACGATGATGATGTCGGGGTCGTGCAGGAACGCCGAACACATCGCGACCTTTTGCTTCATGCCGTGGGAAAAACTTTCGATCAGCTCGTTCCGCCATTCCCAGAGCTTGAACAGCTTCAGCAGCTCCTCGCTGCGCTGTCTCCACAGGCCATCGGTGAGCGTGTACAGGCCGGCGACGAACTCGAAATACTCGAGCGGCGTCAGCTTTTCATAAAGATACGGCCGGTCTGGAATGTAGCCGATGCGCCGTTTCGCCGCGTCCGGGTCTTTCGCCACGTCGTGGCCGGAGATGCGCACCGTGCCGCAGGTCGGGATGATGATGCCCGTGATGATGCGGATCATCGTCGTCTTGCCGGCGCCGTTGGGGCCGAGAAAACCGAAGAATTCGCCGGGCATGATCTCGAGCGACGTCGGCTTCAGCGCCTCGAAATCGCCGTAGTGCTTGCCGATGCCGGTGAGGGAGATTGCGGGTTCATTCTGGTTCATAGCGTTCGATTGTGTCCCGTGCCCGTATCAGCGGCACGATCGTCCAGAGAACGCTGCAGAAAATCAGCAGCGCGAAGGAGAGAACGATGAGAAGCCGGCTTCCCGTGCCGGCGATAGGGTAATAGCGGTAGAAATACATCCTGAACATCGGGTAGGCTTCGAGTGCGAGCAGGTTCATCACGTAGAGCGCGCAACTGATCATGAAGACGAACCCGCCGAACGAACCGGATATCTTGAGGGGGTTGTCGGCGTCGAACCGGGCGAAGACCGTGCCAAGGCCTATGGCAAGGCCCGTGATGACGATCGACATCATGAATACGTTCAGGAAACTTATCAGAAACAGGTATGAATTGGTGACTGAAAATATTCTATTTGATATAAAACAGAGCAGGAGGCCGAGGATCATCATCGGTACGAGATACAGGATGAACTTGACCTGGAGGAGCCTCGTCGCGGGGACGGGCGATGCTTTGACCGCCCAGAACGCCCGGCCCTCCATGCTGATCGACGGGTAGACGAAGCGCATCGCGACGGCCGCCATGATGAAGCCGATGAAGGGGCCGTTGAAATAGACCATCGTATCGTTGATTTCCCCGGAATACAGCGACGGAAGATCTTTCAGGGGCAGGATCGTCAGGTTGTACCCGTAGACGAAGATGATGGCCGCCATCATGAATATCTGGGAAAAGATCGCCGGGTCGCGGAAGAACACCGTGATCTCCTTCTGCCCGATGACCCTAAAATCGGGCGAGGCGAACCGCAGGGGGATGATGAGCACCCGGCGGAGCCATTCGAGGCCCAGCACCTGGTTCTCGACGGCTTCGAGTGATATCTGCCAGCTTCGCCGGTAGAACGAGCGTGCGAGGAGATGCATGATTAAGAGGCCGATTCCGAGCAGGGCAAGCAGCGGAAGCAGCTGCCTGAGGCTGACGAGCGGATCGCCCTCGAACAGCGTCCGCGTCGCGGTGTGCATCCAGGCGCTGGGCCCGATCTTCGTGAGCGGATTCTGGAGATTGAGGATGTAGTTCGAAACGCTGCCGAAATAGCTCGGGTTGAGCAGCTTCTCCGGCTCCATGTATCGGAAGAAAAACACCATCGCCGCCAGCACCATCACCGAAAGGAACTGGAACACCTTGCGCATCTGCCTGATCGGGAACAGCGTCGCAAGCGACAGCGCCAGGAGTCCCCCAACCAGATTGGGCGCGAGAAGAAAGAGACCGATATACAGCGGATAGATCAGATACGCCCAGATCGGTGCCTGGGCCGCCGTGGCGAAGGCAAGGAAGACGGGAAGGAAGAACGCCGCGGCCATCCAGCTGCTTTCGCCCACCATCAGGACGAAGCGCGACCAGAAGATGCGGGCGGAGGGGATCGGCGACGACATCAGCAGCCGGATCTCGTCGTCGAGATAGAACGAGGAGAACGCGGCGATGACGCTGCTGAAGACGATCATGATGAACAGCGCGAGATAAAGCATCTCGAGCAGCTTCGAGACCAGCAGGCCGCCGATCATCGGGCCGATGACCTCACCCAGCATCGGGGCCTTCGAAACATAGACGAGAAATTTATATAGGGCAAAATATATCACGAACGCCGTGAAGACGCCGCCGCCGGTGAGAATGGCGGCGAACCTGAAACCTCGTTTCCGGATGCCCTGGACGAACGCCCGGTAGGTCGGGAAGAGGAGGGAGTTCGGATTCATCGGCGGCGCGTCACCAGGGCAGGGGGTGCCAGTCGGGGTCCGTCTGGGGGGGGATCGAGAACCGGAGTTCGCCGGCCGCTCCAGCTGGTTTCAGGAGTCCGAGGCGAAGTCCTCTCTCGGCCGGGTCGTCGTCCCGCGCGGATTCGGGGCAGACGAGGGCGTGAAGCGCCCGGAGGGCTTCGGGCCGGAAGGAGTCGGGCAGGCAGGTGCGGCCGATGACGGCAGTGCGTGCCTGCCATCGGAGCCCGGCAGTGATCTCCCGGATCGCGCGGGCGTGGTCGAACGCCATCTTCGGCGGATCGAAGAGAGGGAACCAGGAGGCTTCGACGGCGTCGTCGGAGCCACGCGGGGCAAGGCCGACTCCCGAAACGAGCGCCCCGTAGACGAGGGTGATGCACCGCGCGCGTGGGTCGCGGCCGGGCTCGCCGCAGGCAAACAGTGGCGCGAGAGGAATTCCGGAAATGCCCGTTTCTTCCTTCAGTTCGCGGGCCGCTCCCGTCAGGGGCGTCTCGTCCATCTCGAGAAAGCCGCCCGGCAGGGCGAGGCAGCCGGTGAACGGCTCGTGTCCGCGCCTGATCAGCAGGATCTCGATGCGTGTGACGTCGCGGTCGGGGCGTAGAACGACGGCGTCGATCGTGACCGTCGGCCGGGGATACTCGTAGGTGAATGTCATGGCGGTTTCAGATGTCCAGTGTGACGAGAAAGTTTTCGATCGCCCGCTGGTCGAAAAGACCGGCAAGCCGTTCGTTGCCGAACTCGAGAGTCGGAATCGTTCTGATGCGTGCGTGGCCCCAGAGCAGGGCATCGTCTTCGACTTTATTCAGGGTTTCAGGCTCTTTCAGGGCGCTCAACAGGGGCACCGTGTCGATGCCGTTCGCCTGAAGATGCTCCACGAGCTCACTGGACGTGGATATGTCGGCGTTGTCCCGGAAAAGCACCTTGAAGACGCCCGACACGTAATCCGTCAGGCCGAAGCCTTCATACATGTCCAGCCCGCGCAACGCGACCTGGGACGAAGCCTGCACCGACGGCCTGTTGATGACGAAATCGAGTTTTTCGGCGATGGCGTGAAGTGCGGCCCAGCGGGCATCGCACCAGAGTTCCCGCCCGAGCAGGCCGGGGTTTCCTGGCGGGTTGGGGCCGATCCCGATCAGCTTCATCTGGAACGGCTGTTGCCGCCGCTTCCTCTGCAGCAGTTCCCAGGCGATATATGAATAGGGGCACGTGAAATCGAAATAGAAGGTCAGCGCATCTGCCGCCACCGGCGAACTCCTCGTAGTAAAGGCAACTCCGGGAATCGGCGAATGACGACATGATCATTCGCCTCCTTGAGTTTATCACAGGAAAATCCCACGAAACGCACCATTTTTTCATTTGCCCGCCAATTAAATTCTCCCCAATGTGTCGTAGGGGCTGGTCTCAGACCCGCCCCTACACCGAAACTACGCATTTTAGTGACAGTCGCGTAGGGGACGGGATACCCTGATGAAATCGTTGACCTGCATGGAGTGGGCGGCATGGCTGGAACATCTCGAACGCAGAACACTGTCGGGGAACTGCTGGAGCGGCTTCATGACGATGAAGCGCTCGCCGAACTGGTACGGAACCAGGCCGACGCGGCGCGGAGCGCGGCGGGAAGACTGCGGAAGCTGAAACCTGGATTGTCGGTGGAGGCGGGATGGCTGTGCCGTGTGCTGGGGCGCGTGGCAGTCGATCCTCTTGGCATACTAATGCCTATAATATCCCGAGCCGATTATCCCAAGTATCCGGCTTTCGCCATCGCGGCTCATGGCTGGGCCCGGCCGGAGGATGCGGGTCGGATTCGCGACGCCCTGATGCAGCTCGTTCCCTCGGCGTTCGAGCTTTCCGGAAATGGCGAACTGCC
>MWAR01000515.1 GCA_002068715.1 bacterium ADurb.Bin374 | reverse complement strand
GTGCGCTATACGAACGCCACGGCGTAAGAGAATACTGGGTCGTGCACCCTGACGACCGTCTTGTCTATATGTATCGCCGGCTTCCCGACGGTCGATTCGGCTCCGCCGACATCGTCGCAGCCGAAACCGAAGACGGCAAACCGACGATTCTTTCCACGCCGCTGTTTCCCGGCCTTGCCATCGATCTGGGCCGTGTATTTCCGCCGCTCCCACCCCGCGTCCTTCGAGAGGGCCCGCCCCGCTATCTCTGATGAGATTTCCCCGGTGAAAGGACCACAACGCATGTCGGATACCCGCAAACTTCCGAAAAATGATATGAGCACCTATGGTGACTATCTAACCTGGTCTGACAACAAGCGTTGGGAGATCATCGACGGTGAAGCGTTCGATATGACTCCGGCGCCGACGCCGATCCATCAGGAAATTCTGAGTAATCTCCATGCACTTCTGTGGAATTATTTGCGTGGCAAACCTTGTAAAGTGTATCCGGCCCCCTTCGATGTTCGCCTTCCGAACGGCAAGGAGGCCGACGAAAAAATCAGAACCGTTGTGCAACCTGACATTCTCGTCGTTTGTGACGAGAAAAAAATCGACGCACGCGGCATTCGAAGTGCACCGGACATCGTTGTCGAAATCACCTCGTTATCGACCGCATCACGTGACCATATTCTCAAACGACGCCTCTATGAGAAACATCATGTGAAGGAATACTGGCTGATAGACCCGGCAAACCGGATTGCGTTTCTCTATCGCCTGACATCGAGTGGGACATTCGGGAATGTCGAAACATTGAATGACGAGGATACCCTCACAACCCCCGTTCTCCCGGGCTTGTCGATCGATTTGAAAGACGTCTTTCCCAGTCAGCCCAAACGAATCGTCCGTGAACCTCCAAAAAAATATCGGGCATAATACATATGAAACGCGTACCGTTCGACTCCCCCTATTCACAAGGTTTTATTCGCGGTGCTGTGGCCGTGCCCGTCGTGCATTTGGCGGATCCGGCCGCCAATCTTGCTGAAACGCTCGTTCTCGTTCGACGAGCCCACGACGAGTGCGCAGCTATCGTCGCGTTCCCTGAACTTGGTTTGACCGGCTACAGTTGCGAAGACCTGTTCCAGCAGGCCGCACTGCTGGATGCCGCCGACGAAGCCGTCGCCGGCGTGCGGGATGCCTCACGCGGGCTGATGCCGGTACTGATCGTGGGAGCGCCGGTGCGCGCCGACGGCCGCCTGTTCAATGCCGCGATCGTCATCCATGACGGTCGGATCCTGGGCGTCGTGCCCAAGAGCTACCTGCCTAATTATAGAGAGTTCTATGAAAAGCGTCAGTTCAGCGCCGCGCGGCAGGCGATACGCGACGAGATCGAACTTTGCGGTGATCGTGTGCCGTTCGGCACCGACCTGTTGTTCGAAGCTCGCGCGACAGGAAACTGGCGACTTACCGTTTCGACATTCACTCTCGCGGTGGAAATCTGCGAAGACCTCTGGTCGCCGATTCCGCCCGCCACGTTCGCCGCCCTCGCCGGCGCGACCGTCGTCGCCAACCTGTCGGCAAGCAACGCGACGATCGGCAAGGGCGAATATCGCAGGCTTCTCGCCGCATCGCAGACCGGCCGCTGTCTTTCCGCGTATCTCTACGCGGCCGCCGGTCCCGGCGAATCGACCACCGACCTTGCCTGGGATGGCCACGGCATGATCTGGGAAAACGGCCGCCTCCTCGCCGAAACCTCGCGGTTTTCCCGGGGTGGCGAACTCGCCATCGCCGACATCGATATCGAACGCCTCCTGCTCGAGCGCCAGCGCGTCACGACGTTCGCCGACACGGCCGCCGATCACAAGGACCGTCTCCGGATGCGCCGCATCGGATTTCCGTTCGCCGTTCCCCAACAGCCGCTGGCATTGCGGCGTGACGTCGATCGGTTTCCCTTCGTGCCCGGCAACCCGGCCGACCGCGACCACCGGTGCGAAGAGGCATACGCCATACAGGTGCAGGGCCTGGAGCAGCGGCTCCGCAGTTCCGGCATCGGGAAGCTCGTCATCGGCATCTCCGGTGGCCTCGACTCGACCCAGGCGCTGATCGTTGCGGCCCGCACCATGGACCGGCTGGGCCTGCCGAGAACGAATATTTTGGCATATACAATGCCCGGATATGCCACGAGCGACCGCACCCTGTCGAACGCGCGTGATCTGATGCGCGTCATGGGCGTGACGGCCGGCGAGATCGACATCAGGCCGTCCTGCGACCAGATGCTCCGCGATCTCGGCCATGCCGCGGCCGAAGGCAAGCCGGCGTATGACGTCACGTTTGAGAATGTCCAGGCGGGCGAACGCACCTCGCACCTGTTCAGGCTCGCCAACATGCACGGGGCGCTGGTTCTCGGCACGGGCGATCTGAGTGAGCTCGCGCTGGGCTGGTGCACGTACGGCGTCGGCGATCACATGTCGCATTACAACGTGAACGCCTCGGTCCCCAAGACCCTCATCCGACACCTGATCGGCTGGGTCGCCTCGTCGGGCGAGTTCGGCCGCGATGCGAGCCACCTTCTGAACGACATTCTCTCGACCGAGATCTCCCCCGAGCTCGTCCCTCCCCCGGCCGGCGCCGAGCCAACCGACAAGCCCCACCAGCGCACCGAGGACGTCATCGGTCCCTACGAACTCCAGGATTTCAACCTCTACTACGTCTCCCGCTTCGGCTTCCCTCCAGCCAAGATCGCCTGGCTCGCCTGGAGTGCCTGGCGCGACGCAGCCAAGGGCGTCTGGCCCCCCGGCATCCCCGAAAACGAACGTCACGCCTATTCCCTCGAAGACATCCGCCACTGGCTTGCCGTCTTTCTCCGCCGCTTCTTCGGATCCTCCCAGTTCAAGCGCAGCTGCGTCCCGAACGGCCCCAAAGTCGGCTCCGGCGGCTCCCTCTCCCCTCGCGGCGACTGGCGCGCCCCCAGCGACGGTTCCCCCGCTCTCTGGCTCGATGTTCTCGCGAATTATTCCCCAGAGAAATAGCTTCTACCAGGCCACTTAATTGATCTACATGGAGAACTATTGTATGGCACATCCTCTTGAATCACCTCGAACGAAATTCACCTTCGGGGATGCTCTCACATGGCCCGAAGATGAGCGCTGGGAACTGATTGACGGTCAGGCGTATGCCATGACACCGCCGAACAGGTGGCATTCACTCGTTTCAACCAATCTTGCAGGTTTTCTCATCAATCACTTTCGCGGCAGCCCATGCGAGGTACATATCGGTAATTTTGGAATCAGGCTTCCAAAAGGCGAGGAGGCAGATGAAGAAGTCAACACGCTGGTTATCCCAGATCTTGTCGTTGTCTGCGATCATTCGAAGCTCGACGAGCGCGGGTGTCGCGGGGCCCCGGAATTGATCGTCGAAATTCTGTCCCCTTCGACAGCCGCTCACGACCAGCTCCGCAAACTGAACCTGTATGAAAAACACGGCGTGAAGGAATACTGGATCATTTCGCCTGACGGCATCCTGATGGCATTCACCCTAAAATCCGAAATGCGCTATGGCCGCCCCGACATTCTCGATCGAACGATGAAGCTGAAAAGCCAGCAATTTCCCGGCCTCGAAATCGACCTCGACCAGGTCTTTCCCCCCGAGCCGCCAAAAGTCGTGCGGCAAAGTCCGGCGTCGTATGTCGCAACGCCGGCCGAACAGAAGTCCCGCCGAAAACGCACATGAAAATCTGGATCACCGGCTGTAATGGAATGCTGGGCAAGGAACTCGGAGAGGCAGCTTCGCGCGCCGCTCTTCCCTGGATAGGATCGGATCGCGACGTCGACATCACGAATCCCGACGCCATCGATCGTTTCGCGGCAGAGCACCGCCCGACATGGCTGGTCAACTGTGCTGCCTATACGGCCGTCGACAAAGCCGAATCCGAGCCCGAGACTGCACGAAAATTGAATGCCGACGGCCCCGGCAATCTCGCCCGTCTTGCGCACCGGCTCGGAATTCCTCTGGTGCATTTCTCGACGGATTATGTGTTCGACGGCTCCGGCAATCGCCCATGGAACGAGGGGGACCGCCCCGCCCCGCTTTCCGTTTACGGACGCACCAAGCTGGAAGGGGAGAAATGCATCGCCGAATCGATGAACAGGTTCTTCCTGTTCCGCATCAGCTGGTTGTATGGCCAGCACGGACCGAATTTCGTCCGCACCATTCTTCGCCTGCTTCGAGAAAAAGAAAGCCTTCGCATCGTCTCGGATCAGACCGGCTCGCCGACCTGGACGATGACCCTGGCCGAAAACCTTGTCCGCCTCATCGCACGAAACGATGACCGATATGGCATCTACCACTACGCCGACGACGGCGTCATCTCCTGGCACGAATTCGCCACGGCAATCCGCGACGAGGCCCTGCGTCTGGGCCTGATCACGAAGTCCGTCCCGATCGAACCGATCCCGACCGAAGCCTACCCACTCCCGGCCGCACGTCCCAGAAATTCGGCCTTCGACAAATCGAAAGTTCGGAATCTGCTTGGTTTCAGCGTTAGCCCCTGGCAACACAATCTCAAACGATTTCTCGAGGCCGGGCAACCGCCCGCCTGATGTTTTCATGGCAGCAGATCTTCTTTGCCGTTTTGCATAAGGAATTGCGAGGTGTTACCATCGCCTCGGAAAACAACGACACTTCATTTTCAGGGAAAGACGATGCGCACATTCAGGAATATTCTTGTCACCGGCGGCTGCGGTTTCATCGGGTCGAATTTCATTAGATATATATTCAACGACACAGATTTCACGGGCAGGGTTGTCAACTTCGACAAGCTGACGTATGCCGGAAACGCCGAAAGCCTCGATGATGTCGCTGCCCGCGCCGGTGACCGTTATGTATTCGTCAGGGGCGACATCTGCGATAAAGCTCTTGTCACCGATCTGCTGGATCAGTTCGACATCGACGGCATTATCCATTTCGCTGCGGAGTCCCATGTCGACCGGTCGATTCTCGGCCCGGCCGAGTTCATTCAGACCAATATCATGGGCACTTTCGTTCTGCTGGAAGCGGTCCGCAAACGCCAGACGGAAGGCAAGCCCATCCATTTCCATCACATCAGCACCGACGAAGTGTTCGGCTCGCTAGGGAATGAAGGCTTCTTCTTCGAAACGACGCCGTATGCGCCGCGAAGCCCCTACTCGGCATCGAAGGCCTCTTCCGACCATCTGGTAATGGCCTATCATCACACGTACGGGTTGTCCGTCACCCTGTCGAACTGCTCGAACAATTACGGCCCCTACCAGTTTCCGGAGAAACTGGTTCCCCTCATGATCCTGAACATGCTCGAAAACAAACCACTGCCCATATACGGAGACGGGCTCTACATCAGGGACTGGTTGTATGTGACCGACCACTGTGAAGGCATCTGGACCATTGCGCGCGATGGCCGAACTGGCGAGACTTACAATATCGGCGGCGAGAACGAGCAGACGAACCTCGCCGTGCTCGATGCCCTCATTCGGGAAGTGGCCGACCGGACCGGGCGCTCTTCAGACGCTCTCCACGCGCTGAAAAAAACGGTTCCCGACCGGCCGGGCCATGACCGCCGGTATGCGATCAACTGTGACAAGATCGCGAAAGAACTGGGCTGGAAGCCCCGCACCGGATTTGAAGACGGCATCCGCAAAACGGTTCGATGGTATCTCGAGAACCCGACATGGGTTAAGCATGTGAGATCGGGCGAATACCAGCACTGGGTCGACAGAAACTACGGCGACCGGAAGACGCTCGTCTCGGGAAAGGCACAAGAACGATGAAAGGCATCATTCTCGCCGGCGGTTCCGGAACCCGGCTCTATCCCATCACCCGCTGCGTCAGCAAACAATTGTTACCGGTATACGACAAACCGATGATCTACTACCCGCTCTCGACCCTCATGCTGGCAGGCATTCGCGAGATCCTGATCATCTCGACTCCCGAAGATCTTCCCCTGTTCAGGCGCCTCCTGGGGACGGGCGAAGAGCTCGGCATGACCTTCGCGTATGCCGAACAACCGAAACCGGAGGGGCTTGCGCAAGCCTTCATCATCGGCCGGGAGTTCATCGCAGGCGAACCGTCGTGCCTGATCCTCGGGGACAATATTTTCCACGGTGCCGGCCTGTCCGGCCTGCTTCATGAGGCGGCCCATCTCACCAAGGGCGCGGCCATTTTCGCCTACCCCGTCAAAGACCCCGAACGATACGGCGTTGTGGCTTTCGATCAGCGGGGAAAAGCAACGAGCCTCGAAGAAAAGCCGAAACAGCCGAAATCGCCCTATGCCGTTCCCGGCCTGTATTTTTACGACCACACCGTCGTCGAGCATGCCTCGACGCTCGAGCCTTCTGCCCGCGGTGAACTCGAAATCACCGATCTCAATCGCATCTACCTGAACCAGGGAACCCTCCAGGTGCTGAAGCTTCCCCGCGGCCTGGCCTGGCTCGACACCGGAACCCACGAATCCTTCATGGCCGCCTCGACCTATGTCCAGACCGTCGAAGCCCGCCAGGGCCTGAAAATCGGCTGTCTCGAGGAAATCGCGTTCCGGCAGGGGTTCATCGATGCCTCGCAGCTTCTTCGGCTCGCAGAGCCGCTGCTCAAGAACGAATACGGCCAGTATCTCCAGCGTATTGCAAACGGTCTGCTATGAAATTCATCGAGACGCCCATCGAAGGTCTCTGGATCATCGAACCTCGGGTTTTCGAGGATGAGCGCGGCTTCTTCATGGAAACCTACCACCAGGAGCGATTCAAGGCCCACGGCATCGCAGCCGTTTTCGTCCAGCAGAACCATTCCCGCTCGAAACGCGGGATTCTGCGCGGCCTGCATTACCAGCGAGAGCCGTTTTCGCAAGGCAAGCTGATCCGCGTCGTCCGGGGCGAGGCGTTCGACGTCGCCGTCGATCTCCGCCCCGGCTCGCCAACCTTCGGCAAATGGTTCGGCACGAACCTCTCGTCCGAAAACAAGAAACTCCTCTTCATCCCCCCAGGCTTCGCCCACGGCTTCTGCGCCCTCACGGACGACGTCGACTTCACCTACTCCTGCACCAACGTCTACTCAGCCGCCCATGAAAACGGCATCACCTGGAACGACCCCGACCTCGCCATCTCCTGGCCGATCTCAGCCCCGCTCGTCTCAACAAAGGACAGCCAACTGCCTTCGTTCAAAATGACGCCGGAGTATAAAAAGCATATCGCTATCATATCTTAAAATACATAAATAACGAGCCGCGTTTC
>MWAR01000514.1 GCA_002068715.1 bacterium ADurb.Bin374 | reverse complement strand
TGCGACATCGCCGAGGCCGAACAACGCCTGCGCGGTTCCTGGCGCATCGCCCGCCGCTTCCGCGATCGCGAGAGCGGCCTGGAACATGCGGACGGCTTCGTCGGCTTTTCCCTTTTTCTGAAATGCCGTCGCCAGGTTGATCGCAGCAACGGCATAGGTCGTATCAGCCTCCCAGGCTTGCGTGAAGCACGCTATTTTCGCATCGATATCAGCTGCGTGCAGACCTCGCTCGACGAACGAGACCGCCGTTTTGCGATCGGCGTTCGCGGGAGATGATAAGATACTTATCATTATACAAATGGCCAGTGGTCGCACGAAACGACAAGACATGATTCCTCCCCGGTCATCCGATCAGCGCCCGGTTCACATCCTCTGCGGACATCGGTACACTCGAGGCCGACGACGGTGTGGGGCGAAGAATGGGTGAACTTCCCTCTCGAATAAGTGTCTCTGTAGTACGATCAGGGTAACAAACACAGAAATTCGTGACAAGAGCGACACGGTTCGGGTTCTGGTAGACTCTTCGTGAGAAAAGAGATTTCGGGAGAGTGATACGATGGGACGTTTCCGCTGCCTTCCTGTGCTTGCAAGGGTCTGCATCTTCTTCGCCCTTTTTCTGAATCTTTCGGGTATCGCCCAGGGCGCCCGCCTCAAGGCTCTTCTCGTCGGCATCAACGCGTATCCGTCACCCAAAGACCGTCTTGCAGGCTGCGTTAACGACTGCCTGTTCCTGAAAAAAATCCTCATCGGCAGGTATGGGTTCCGGGATACGGACATCGTCACCCTGCTCGATTCGGAGGCAACGGGGAGAAAGATCCTGGAAACGTTCGCGATGCACCTGGCGAAGGGCACGAACCCCGGAGATACGGCCGTGCTGTATTTCTGCGGGCATGGCTTCCGGGTCGCCGACCGTGACGGCGACGAGCCCGACGGGCAAGACGAGAGCATCGCCCCCTGGGATTACGAGCGAAACGGTCTTCTGACGGACGATCTGCTCGACCGGTATTTCGCCACGCTCCAGGGGCGCACCTTCTTCTGCGTCATCGACTCCTGTTTTTCCGGTTCTGCGAACCGCAGCCTGAGCTTCTCTGACCAAACGGTCGGACTGACCAGGGTGCTGAAAGACCCGGTATTGCCGTCTTCTGCAACGGAGAAGGAGCTGCAGCCCCAGGCCTTCGGGCTGCAGCCGCCGGCGATGAAAGGCCCCTGGCCGGGACACGTCTTTTTCGGTGCGTCACGCGATTTCGAGCCATGCTCCGAATGCCTCGACGTCGAAGAAGACCCGGCGGGGGTCCCTTCCGGGCTTTTCTCCGCCATGCTGCGTTCCGGTCTGAGAGGTCCCGCCGACACCGACAAAAACGGTATCATTGTATATCGTGAACTTTATTATTATATCAGAAGTCGTCTGAATGCGGCCGGATTCAAACAGATTCCGCAGTGTTCTCCCGCTCCGGAGGACGGCACGTCGGCTGTTCTGGACACCCCCATCCCGGGTTCGAAACGCGCCATCGAAGAAAAGCCGCCCGCCGTGCGGGGAACGACGGCATCATACGCACGATTCTGCAAGCCTTACGAACGGAAGAAGCTGAATCTTTCCCTCGCCGGGCAGCCGTCTGCCCTGCTCGCGGACGAACTCTCACGTCTCGATTTTCTAAACTTCGTGGATGGGGATTCGAGGCGCGATCTGATCGGTCTTGTCGATCGTTCCAGGCGCGGAAAGCGTGTGATCTTCGCCGATTCCGCCGGTCTGGAAGTAGTGAAGGCGGATGCCCGAACCGTCGAGCAGCTCGCGCACGAGCTTGAAAAGCCTCTCAGGGCAGCTCTGCTTCAGAAAAGCCTGTTCGACCTGACAGTCCCGGAAACCCCTTTCCAGGTCAATCTTCGCACCAAAGGCGGCAAAACGTCGTTCAGGCATCGGGAAAACATCGTCTACTCCTTCGCCGTTTCGCATGACTGCTACCTTTTTATCGTCGGCATCTCCCCGGACGGATCGGTCAACATGTTGTTCCCCAACCCCTATTCGGGAGGGAACCACGTCACGGCCGGCACCTACGAACTGCCGGGGCCGTCGGATTCCTTCGACTTTCAGGCCCAGCCGCCTTTCGGGCGCGACGTGATCAAGGCGATCGCCGTCCGCACAGAGGCTGACGCACGCAAAATCGGGCTTCCCATCAAGCCGGGAGCGTTCGTTTCTGAAAGTGTGCAACCTCGGGAACTCGTCGCCAGTCTTTCCGGCGAGGTCGTCGAGATCGGCAGCGGCAACACCGACAACCAGCCCGGCGGCATCGCCGTCGCCGACCTCAGTTATCTCACCATGCCCTGATGCACTGTGGCGCTTCAGAACCATCGATCATCTTCGAAGGTTCAGGCCGTTGCGAGCAGAGTGTCGAGTTTCCGTATCCGCTCAGAGAGATTGAATGTGTCGCCACCGGGGATCTGAGACTCGAGAATCAGGAACGTGACGCTCCCGCCTTGGTCCGGCTTCCCGTGCACGGCGATTCTGACGGGCAACTCCAGGAGAGTCGCTTCTTCGGGTTGCTGAAGGTCGGGAATTCCGACGATCTCGAAGCAGGTGTTCTTCAGGGCAGCCTGTTTCTCGCGGGGGACCCTCTCAAGCTCGATCCCGAGATGCTTCATGATCTTCAACAGGTGCTGTTTGTCACGATAGGTGAGCCGGGCCTCGTAGCGATCTTCTTCCATGGAAAGGTGGGAATCGCCGCCGGCTTGTTCGGCGGCGACGATGTGTCTGAAAA
>MWAR01000513.1 GCA_002068715.1 bacterium ADurb.Bin374 | reverse complement strand
GAGAACGATCTTCTGCGTCCGGGCGTTCACATCGACAATCGCAAGGCATGTATTCATCAGCGGCGCCTCGGGATCCGGCGCATAGCTGACAGCTATCTGCGCCCCGTCGGGCGAAAACGCAGGATGCGCATATGCTCCCATACCGATCGCGAAATTTTTCCAGGGCGCTTCCGGCAACTCGCTCTGCATGAGATACAGCGAAGACGCTCCGCCGGCATCCGAAACAAATGCAACCGTCTTTCCATTGGCGGAGACGGTCGGCTGCATCTCGGCACTGGATGCCGTCGTCAGGCGCGCAACCTTCATCGATTCGAGATCGATTCTATACAGATCGGGGTTCGCTCCGATCTCGCCGGTGAAATACACGGCCGGACCCGCCCAGGCGGCCCCGGCCATACAAAGACCAACCATCACTGCACATGCAAGTCGCTTCATCCGAGAGAATCCCTCCCAACGCGAAATGTTCCTCTTCACCATACGTCAACCGGTCTTGCCGCGCAAATGGCGTGGTTCAACAGGAACATGATGGAGATCATCTCGCAATGAATGTGATGTTGGATGTGCGCACGGCAGTGTGCGCATACTTGCGGCATGATCGGGAAGGGGATAGGATGTCGGGGCGAGGTATGTGAATACATGTCCATCAGGGGAAAACGCGTCCTTGTCACCGGTGCCGACGGCTTCATCGGCTCGCATCTTGCCGAAGAGCTGGTCAGGCAGGGCCACCGCGTACGCGCGTTCGTGCTCTACAATTCGTTCAACAGTTGGGGCTGGCTCGATCGCTCGCCCGATGATATCAAGCGTGAACTCGATGTGTTCTCCGGCGACATCCGCGATCCTCACGGCGTGCGACAGGCGATGCGAGACTGCGATATCGTGTTTCACCTCGCCGCCCTGATCACCATTCCATATTCGTATCATTCCCCCGACACATATATCGATACGAATGTGAAGGGTACCCTCAACATCGTTCAGGCCGCCCGCGAACTGGGCGTCTCGCGTGTCGTTCACACCTCGACGAGTGAGGTCTATGGAACGGCCCGGTTCGTCCCGATTACCGAAGATCATCCGCTCCAGCCCCAGTCGCCGTACTCCGCGTCGAAAATCGGCGCCGACCAGATCGCGATGTCGTTCCATCACGCGTTCGGAACGCCGGTCAGCATTATCCGCCCGTTCAACACCTACGGCCCCCGCCAGTCGGCCCGCGCCGTCATCCCGACCATCATCACGCAGATCGCGGCCGGGAAACGCCAGATCAGACTCGGCGCCGTTTCTCCGAGCCGCGATTTCAACTATATTTCCGATACCATCCGAGGTTTCATCGCCGTTGCGGAGTCGGCAAGAGCCGTCGGCCAGGTGATCAACATCGGGAGCAACTACGAGATATCCATCGGCGACACGGCCCTCCTCATCGCCGACGTCATGGGCACATCCATCGATATCGAAACCGACGAACAGCGCCTGCGCCCCAAAAACAGCGAGGTCGAACGCCTCTGGGCAGACAACGGAAAAGCCCGTGAACTGCTCGGGTGGAAACCCGCCTTCGCCGGCCGCGAGGGGCTCCGCCGCGGCATCGCTGAAACTGCCGCATGGCTCACGAAGCCGGAGAACCTTGTCCTGTATAAAACAGATGAATACAATATTTAATACTATTTCATGACGACGGCAGAAAAACGGAAAATTTGCGTCATCACAGGCTCACGCGCAGAGTATGGACTGCTGTCGCCCGTCATGCGGGCGATACGGGAACATCCCGCGTTCAAACTGCAAATCATCGCCACCGGCGCGCATCTCAGCCCAGATCACGGCAACACCGTTCGTGTCATCGAGGAAGACGGGTTCGTCATCGACGAGCGTGTTGATCTGAAACTGGCCGGTGACGCCGGATCCGAACGCGCCAGGGCGGCGGGCAGAGGCGTTTCCGGTTTCGCGGAAGCTTATTCCCGGCTGGACCCCGATATTCTCCTCATTCTCGGCGATCGATACGAAATACTCGCCGCTGCGACGGCAGCGCTGTTGATGCGAATCCCCATCGCCCACATCGCCGGCGGAGATATCACCGAAGGCGCGTTCGACGATGCGATTCGCCACAGCCTGACGAAACTTTCCCATCTCCATTTCGTGACGACGGAATCAGCCGCCGCGCGAGTCCGACAACTCGGTGAAGAGCCTGACCGCATAACCGTCTCCGGCAGCACAGGCATCGACGTCATCAGACAGATGCCCCTGCTGAAACGACGGGAGACCGAACACCGACTCGGTTTTTCCCTGCGCGAACGGAATCTCCTGATTACGTTCCATCCCGTGACGCTCGGCAATGTGCCTGACGAACGTCAAATGGACGAACTGCTTGCCGCTCTCGACATGATCGGCCCCGATATCGGTCTCATTTTCACGGCGCCAAATGCAGACCCCGGGGAAACCGCGATCCGAGTGAAGATCGATGGATACCTCGCCACGCACGCCAACGCCTGCTTGCGCGAATCGCTCGGCCAGCTTCTGTATCTGAGCACGATGAGCTGCTGCGATGCCGTCGTCGGCAACTCCTCGAGCGGCATCTACGAAGCTCCGTCCCTCAAGAAACCGACGGTGAACATCGGCGATCGCCAGGCCGGCCGCGAGCGCGCCTCATCCGTTATAGACTGCCCTCCCGATCGCACCGCAATTGCCCAGGCCATTCGAAAGGCCTTCCACCTCGACTGCACCGACGTGGCAAGCCCCTACGGCGACGGGCACGCAACGGAACGAATCATCGCCCGCCTCGCCTCCATACCAGATTTCAAACCACTCCTGCGCAAACATTTCATCGATTTTCCCAAAGCCCCTCAGGCATGATTCAATCGTCTCGTCATGTTGCGGGGGACAGGTTTCAAACCTGCCCGTCACGAACCCCGCGCGGTCGCATGATTGAAATTCAATACATGAATTGGAGAAGAACCAATGTCTGAACGGCATCAACAAACCCTGATCATCGCCGAAGCCGGGGTCAACCACAACGGTTCCCCCAATCTGGCGCTGCAACTGGTCGAAATCGCCGCGAAGGCAAAAGCCGACATCGTCAAATTCCAGACCTTCAAAGCCAACCGCGTCATCAGCCGCTATGCCCCGAAGGCCGAATACCAGACCCTCACGACAGATGCCCGCGAGTCCCAGCTCGACATGGTGCGTAAACTAGAACTCGACGAGGAAACCCATCAGAAGCTCTTCAAGCGCTGCACGGAGCTCGGCATCGAATTCCTTTCGACGCCGTTCGACGAAGAAAGCGTCGATCTGCTCGTAAAACTGGGCGTGAAGCGAATCAAGATCCCCTCGGGCGAAATCACGAATGGTCCGTTGCTGCTGAAAATCGCCCGCACCGGTCTTCCCGTGATTATCTCGACGGGCATGGCCACCCTTCCCGAGGTTGAGGAAGCTCTCGGCGTGCTGGCCTTCGGTTATTCGAACCGTCGGGAACCTCCGTCACGCGATCAGTTCCGCGATGCCCTCGCCACAGGGGCCGGGCAGGCACACCTCGCGGCGAAAGTGACGCTCATGCACTGCACCACGGAGTATCCGGCGCCGTTTGAAGACGTGAACCTCCGGGCCATGGATACGATGCGTGAGGCATACGGCTTGCCCGTCGGCCTGTCAGATCACACGACCGGAATCACGGCTTCGCTTGCTGCCGTTGCTCGCGGAGCGGCCGTCATCGAAAAGCACTTCACCACCGACAAATCTCTTCCGGGCCCCGATCACAAGGCATCTCTCGATCCGCAGGAACTCGCGGCTCTCGTGAGCGGCATCCGCCAGATCGAGGTCGCCCTGGGCACCGGAGCCAAACAACCCGCTCCATCGGAGCGCAAGAATATCGCTATCGCGAGAAAGAGTCTGGTCGCCGCCGTTCCCATCAAGGCCGGCGAACCATTCACCCCCGAAAATATCACCGCCAAGCGCCCCGGCACCGGCATCTCCCCGATGGACTACTGGGCCTCTCTCGGCCACCCCGCCCATCACGACTACGACACCGACGAACCGATAGGAGCCCCGTAACATGGTCTGGGATCCCGTCTGGGAAAAAATCTTCGCCTCCCGCTCCTGGGGCCGCTACCCAGGCGAAGAACTCGTCCGCTTCGTAGCCCGCAACTTTTACGACGCCCCCGACCGCGCCGCCGTGAAATTCCTCGAACTCGGCTGCGGCCCCGGCCCGAACCTCTGGTTCCTCGCTCGCGAAGGCTTCACCGCCTACGGCATCGACGGTTCACCCACAGCCCTTGGCCAGGCGCGCGCCCGCCTGAACCAGGAAATCCCCAACTGGCACGGCGCCCTCGTCCAGGGCGAACTCCTTCATCTGCCGTTCCCCGACAACTCCTTCGACGCCCTCATCGACAACGAAGCCGTCTCCTGCAACTCGTTCGAAGACGCCTGCCGCATCTACGCCGAAGCCCGCCGCGTCTTGAAGCCCGGCGGCAAACTATTCGTCCGCACCTTCGCCACCGGCTGCTGGGGCGAAGGCACAGGCACCCCCGCCGGCCACAACGCCTGGTTCGTCTCCGAAGGCCCCCTCGCCGGCGAAGGCCTCGCCCGCTTTACCCGGGAAGAAGACATTTCATTATTGCTTGATGAATTCGAATCGGTAGAACATGCAAAATTGGAATTAATACGAAATCCTGGCAAGTTTTCCATTAAAGAATGGCTCATTACAGCTATTAACTCAAAGGCTCCGGTTCTAACTTCGCTCCGTTTTACGAAGACAAACCGATAAACATTTAATGTTATATATCACATATGTTTGCATATTGGTTGCGAGAATGATTACTTTTGAATTTAATGAAAGCAAGATTATAACCTCATTCCGAATTCGCGTGAAAGCATGAAAGCGATATTTCTAACACGGCTTCCTTTTTCGCCCGGCGTTCGTCGAGTCTTGGAAAACATGTTGTGGTTGTTTTTTGATAAAATCTTTCGAATAGGCTTCGGGATCTTCGTCGGAGTTTGGATAGCACGGCATCTCGGGCCGTCTCAATACGGTCTTT
>MWAR01000512.1 GCA_002068715.1 bacterium ADurb.Bin374 | reverse complement strand
CGGAAAAGGAGGGGACGTTCACGATTCGCGCCACGACCGCGGCAGCCCCGGTCTCCGAACCCCGCCTCGGGGAGCATTGCCGGCCCGACGGGGCATCCCGACCCTACGTTCTGGTGTTGAGCCGTCCCTTCATGGGCACCGGAAGCGAGGAACTGGGGAAGATCCTGATACAGGCATGCATCAACTCGCTCAAGGAAACGACGCCGCTCCCGTCATGCATCCTGTTCTACAATGCCGGCGTGACACTGGCCTGCGAGGACTCACCGGTTCTGCAGGCGCTTCGGGAGCTTGAGTCGCGTGGCGTGCGAATGCTGGTGTGCGGCACCTGCCTCGACTATTACGATCTGAAACCACGGCTGAAAGCCGGCCGTGTCTCAAATATGTATGACATTATGCAAACGATCGCTTCGGCCGGGACGGTCTTCACCCCCTGAGGAGACCATCATTGTATAGCAATATCTATTTCGACAATGCCGCCACGTCGTTTCCCAAGCCCCCGGAAGTCGCCCGTGCAATGGCCCGCTATCTCGACGAACTCGGCGGACCATATGGTCGAAGCGCCTATCGCCGGGCGGTTGAGGTCAGCCGCACGGTCGAAGCCGCCCGCGATCGTCTTGCCGGGCTGCTGGGCATCGCCCGCCCCGAGTTCCTGGCGTTCCAACCGAACGCCACGACCGGTCTCAACCTGGTTTTGCAGGGCTTTCTCCGGCAGGGTGACGAAGTGCTGGTCTCGCCGCTCGAGCACAATGCCGTCCTGCGACCCCTGGCAGCCCTGTATCGGCTTCGCGGCATCACCTGGCGAACGCTGCCCGCGGATCCGGACGGCCTGGTGCGGGCCGGAGACGTCCGTCGGGCGCTCACATCCCGCACCAGGCTCGTGGTTGTCAATCATCAGAGCAACGTTAACGGCCTCGTCCAGCCGCTTCGGAAAATTCGAAAGGCATCAGACGGTGTTCCCCTGTTGGTCGACGCCGCCCAGTCGGCCGGGGCGACGGAGCTGCGCACCGACGATTGGAAGCTCGATTTCGTGGCGTTCACCGGTCACAAGAGCCTGCTGGGGCCCACTGGCACGGGCGGCGTGTTCATCCGGCGCCCCGAAGAGGTGGAGCCCCTCATCTACGGCGGCACGGGCAGTGTCTCGGAAAGCACGGCCATGCCTTCGTTCGCGCCTGACGTCTTCGAGGCGGGCACCGGGAACATCGCCGGCATTTTCGGCCTGCTGGCAGCAATCGAGCATGCTCCGACCCCGGCCCACACACACCAGGAGTATCTCGCCTTCATCGACGCCGTTGCAGCTCTTCCGGGAATAACCGTTCTGCGGGCGGCCGACCGTGAACGGCAGGGAAACCTTTTCTCGTTCCGGCACGAACGGCTCGACCCGGCAACCATCGCAACCAGCCTCAGCGAACGGTTCGGCATCGAGGTGCGGGCCGGCCTGCATTGCGCCCCCCTCGCCCACCAGACGCTGGGCACATTTCCCGCGGGCACGGTCCGACTGGCCCCTTCCCGCCTGCACACCCCGGCCGATTTCGAGCATGTCCTGCGCGCTCTCCGCGAGCTCGTCGCATGAACCAGACGCTGCTGCTGTTCCGCAACACCCGCGAGGTCATCAAGGCCGAAGAAGCCTGCCGCCGCGCCGGGCTTGTCCTTCAGGTCATCGCCACGCCGAAGCATATTTCCTCGGATTGCGGCATGTGCCTGCAACTTGAAGAGGCTGACGGAGCCCGAGCGCTGGAGATTCTCACCCCCTTGGGAATCATGCCGCGCTCCCACAGCAAAGCCGAGATTTCCCCGGCGTTCGACCTGCTGACAACCGTCGAAGACGGCGGCTGTTCGGCCAAACTGCCTCCAGACCTTTTGATCGAAGCGTTGCGCCGCTTCCCCGCGACATCCGACCGACGGCTGCTGGTGGGCCTCGATACCTGCGACGACGCCGGGGTCTTCCAGGTCAGCGACGATATCGCGCTGATCGAAACGACCGACTTTTTTCCGCCCGTCTGTTCCGACGCCTACGAGTTCGGCCAGATTGCCGCAGCCAACGCCCTGAGCGACGTTTTCGCCATGGGCGGGCAGGTGCTGACGGCCATGAACCTGGTCATGTTTCCCGCTTCCGGCATTCCCATGGAAGTGCTCGGCGAGATCCTGCGAGGCGGCCGCGAGAAAGTAGTCGAGGCGGGGGGCGTCATCGTCGGCGGCCATACGATCGCCGATTCGCCGCCGAAATACGGCCTGGCCGTCACCGGGAAGGTGCACCCCTCACGCGTGATCGCCAATTCCAAAGGCCGCCCAGGCCAGGCGCTGATTCTCACCAAGCCTCTGGGAACCGGCGTTCTGGTGGCCGGCAGGCGTATCGGAGAGGCCGATCCGGCGCATTATCGCGCGGCCATCCAGTCCATGAAACAGCTCAACAGGGCCGGGGCGGAAATCATGCAGAAATACGACGTGACCTGCGCCACCGACATCACGGGATTCGGCCTGCTCGGCCATGCGTTTCACATCGCCCGCGCCAGCGGCATCACACTCGAGTTCGAAACGGCCCGCCTGCCGGTGCTGCCGGGCGTGCGGGGACTGCTCGAACTCGGCTGCATCCCGGGCGGTGTGTTCCGAAACCAGACCTACGTCGAGAAAGCCACGGTCTTTGACATCGGCGGTTCCCAGGTCGACCGCCTGCTCCCCCTCGACCCGCAGACCTCGGGCGGACTGCTGATGCTGGTCTCCCCCGACGTCGCCGAGCCGGCCCTGGCCGACCTTCACGCTGCCGGGTATTCCTCTGCCGCCATGATCGGCCGTTCCATTCCTCTCCAGAGGCATTTTCTGCGGGTTTCGTGACCTTCCGTCGCTTGTCATTCCGGCCGGCTCGGGACCCGCTTGACGGCGCATGATATACTGAATGAAATACACGACGAGGGAGTGACGACCGGACCGGCGGTCATTTCCAGCAACAATCGCGATAGGCGAAACAACGATACAGATGAGCACAAATCACGACGAGTTGAAGCGTCTCGGGTGGAGCGACTGGTTCGATAAGCAGGCGACAATCCTGCCTGCGGCGGCGGTTGCCCGTGTGGCGGCGGTCGATCGGGAGCAGTTGCTGCTCGTCGACCCGGCGGGTCCCTTCCGCGCGAAGCTTTCAGGCAGTTTCCTGCATCGCCATCCTCTTCCACACGAACATCCCTGCGTGGGCGACTGGGTGTGCCTCGAAAAACAGCCCGGCGACGATTTCGGGATGATCCATGGCCTGCTCGAGCGCAGGACCGCGCTTCGTCGGCGGGCGGCAGGCCCGGGCGGCGACTCTCAGATGATCGCCGCCAACATTGACTTCGCCATCATCGTCCAGTCCTGCCACTATGACTTCAATCTCAATCGGCTGGAACGCTATCTCGTCATGGTGATGGACGGCGGAGCCGTTCCGCACATTCTGCTCACCAAGACGGATCTCGTCGGCCCGGACGTCCTGGCCGGCCAGCTGGCGCACATCCGCGCCGCCGGTATCACCGCCCCGGTTTCGACGTTGAGCAACATGACGGGGGATGGCCTCGAAACCCTCGAGCAGTTGCTCGAGCCAGGCAGGACCTACTGTTTCGTCGGCTCGTCCGGCGTGGGCAAGAGCACCCTGATCAACCATCTCGTCGGCCGCGGCAGGCAGGAGACGAAAGCCGTGAGCGGAACGGGAGAAGGCCGCCACACGACGGTCCGACGCGAGCTGATCCGTCTCGAGGGCGGCGCATTGGTCATCGACAACCCCGGCATGCGCGAGTTCGGCATCTGCGGCGCGGAAAACGGCATCGAGAGCGGGTATTCCGACATCGCAAGCCTTTCCGCCGGCTGCCGGTATCGGAACTGCACCCACACGGGCGAGCCCGGCTGTGCCGTCCTCGAAGCCGTCCAATCGGGCAATCTCAGCCGAGAGCATTTCGATAACTATATAAAGCTGAGTCACGAGTCGGAGTTTCATCAGCTATCCCACGCCGAAAAACGCAAGAAAGACCGCGACTTCGGCAAATTTCTCAAAACCGCCAAAAAATCGTTCAGGGACAAGTAAAAAGCCTACCGCCGAACGCCCCGAAAGGATTCCGACATGGTACGTCCAGTGAAGCTCGAGGATATTCCCGCCTGGCTGGAGCTGGCGCGCGAGGTCGAACCGCTGTTCGGCCCCATGGCGGAGAGCGAAGATTTCCGCAGCGGCATCCGTCAGGCCATTCTGGATGGGAGCGCTTTCTGCTGTGAAACAGAAGGCGGCACGATCGGCGGTATCATCGCGCTCCATCGCGAGGGAAACGAGATCGCGTGGCTGGCCGTCTCCTCGGCCTGCCGTGGCAAGGGCATCGGCCGTCTTCTGATGGAAACGGCGATGCGCGAACTCGATCCAACGGCAGATATCCTGGTGCAGACGTTTGCCGCCGGGCTCGGATCGGGAACGAGTGCCCGGACGCTCTTCACCGGCTTTGGCTTCACCGATGCCGGAGCTGCGGGGAAAAACCCTGCCGGGATCGACACCGTGATCATGAGACGTCGCCCCCAGAATCTCTGAGAATCGCCCCCGCCATCCGGAAATCCGGCGGCACACCGTTGCGTTGCATGAAAAGGCTCTCCCTGGCAGGCCGCTCCGCGGCTCTTTACAGGTTGCAAGGGGGTGTCGGATAATAGGGGCGTCATGCCTCGAGGCTGGATCGGCCATGGCTCAAAGGAGTTGTATATGAAACGGTTTACATTGATAGCGGCGCTTGCGGCTTCGCTTCTGTTCGGAATCCCGTCCGGAGCGGAGGCGCGCAACATTCTCGGTGACCTCCTCAAGGTGTATCAGACCTACGAGCAGGTGAACATGATGATGTGGCTGAGCGGCGACACGAAAGCCGAGAAGCGGGTCGGGCAGGAGATGAAATGGTTCATCAACCTCACCAGCAAGAAATACAAGGATCCCGAGGCCAACCGCTGGGTCGGGTCGGTGTTCGACCGCGTCAAATCCCAATTCCGAAACAGGGGCTTCGACTACAACATCACGCTCCTGAATGACAGCACCGTGAACGCGTTCGCCATTCCCGGCGGAAGCATCTACATTTACAAGGGAATGCTCGACTTCGTCGGCTCGGACGATGAGTTGGCGGCGGTTCTCTCTCATGAGCTCGCGCACGCCGAGCGCCGCCACTCCCTCAAGCAACTGCGCCAGAGCACCGCGTTCCAGCTGCTGCTTCAGAAGGCCGTGAAAAGCGGCCGTGACCGTGACACCTGGGGACAGGTCGTCGGAGCGGTGACTATGTTGAAGTTTTCCCGCGACGACGAGAACGAGGCCGACGAGATCGGCCAGACGAGGCTCACGAACGCCGGCTTCAACCCGCTCGGCCAGGTCGTTCTCTGGGAAAAATTCGTTCAGAAGTTCGGCAAGGGTGAAAAGGGCATCCTGCAGTATCTGAGCACCCATCCGCCGTCCCAGGACCGCGTCGAGAAGGCCAAGAGCCGCCTCGTCTCGCTGGCGCCCGGCAGTTCCGCCACCCTCTCCGCCGCGCCCGGCGTGCCGGCGACCCAGCTCGCCGCCGGCGATCTGACGCTTTCTTTCAACATCCTTTCGGACACGGCTGAAAACCTGCTTCAGAACAGCAGTTTCGAAACAGATCTCGCGAAAAAGGGCACGCCCGACGCATGGACCGTGAAAGAAGGAAACGTCGCCTTCGATTCCGAACAGGCCGTGACCGGCCGCGGATCGCTCCGCCTGACTCCCGAGTCACACCTGCGGCCCGTGCGGGTCGTCTCGGAGATGATCCCGGTCAATCCCTCCGAAACCTACGTGCTGTCGGGCTGGATGCGCTCGAGCGACGGCGCCGCAAAAGTCAGCGTCGGCGCCGAAGTGTACGACAAGGCGAAACGCCTGCGCGGCTTCATCTGGCCCGTGTTGTCAGGCGCCACGGTTCCGACCGCATGGCAGGCTGTCGAAGGCACGTTCTCCGGCAACGGAACCCCGGCCGTGAATCTGCCGAAGGATGCCGCGTTCATCCGTGTCCTGCTTCAGAACGGCCCGCTCTCGCGGGGCCAGGTCTGGTTCGACGACCTGCGCCTCCGCCGGGCGGCGGCTCCCAAGACCGAGAACCTGGTCGACAACGGCGATTTCGAGTATGACGGCGGAAACGGCGTTCCGCGCGGCGTCGTCGCGCCAAGCGGCCAGGCGGCGCGTGATCTCGACCAGCCGAAAACCGGTTACGCCTCCCTGCGCATCACCGGAACCGATACGGGCGAAACGACGGTCGAGCTCCCGCCGATCCCCGTTTCCACCTTGAAGGAGGGGCAACAGCTCCAAGGCTCGTTCCAGTTCAACGGGTCGGGCGAGATCCGTGCCCGCCTCCTGGTCGAGCTTCTCGATGAAGCGGGAAATCCGCTTTCCAGGCGTCTCGTCGAGCGCGGTTTCACGGCAAAGCCGAATCTCTGGCAGGCGACCGGCTTCAAGGCCGTATATCAGCTCCAGCCGGAAGAGAAGGGACTCGTCAGAAGCATCGGCATCAAATTCGCAGGCGCGATCCCGGCAACGGGGACGCTTTGGCTCGACAACGTCGTCGTGCGCTGAACATACCTTCAACGGACGCGGCCCCGGGAAACATCCCGGGGCCGCGTTGTCATTCGGGGGGTTTACGCAGACCGGTCTTCGTGGAAATCGGCGTAATGCGTCGCGACGACACCGTGGCGGGGGGTCAGACACGCAACGCCGTCCAACTCTGGATACAGCAGAAGAGCGGATTCCGACCAGTAGCCGCCCGGGATCTTCACCAGCGGGCCCTTCCCCACCGGACACACGAACCCGGGCGCCGGACCGGACGCAGCCGAGGCGTTCTTCTCGATCACCAGAATCGCCGTCGGGTTCGACGGCCTTGCCGATACGGATGCGGCCCTGTATTCCTTGATATGATATCCAAGCTTTTTCGCCGCCTCGGGCAGCCCTCTGATGAATCCGAGGCGCTCGATGCGCGCCTTTCCCTCGTCGGTCGCCAGCTCGTATGACGGCTCGAGCAGGACGAGGTATTTCCTCGTCACCCGGTACAGCTCCGTCAGGGCCTCCGCCTCGCGGCCGCCGTTCGGCTCGATGGAGTGGGAGGTATAGACGACGTCAACCGAATCGTCGGCAAACGGGATCCGGAAGAGGTCCCCGAGGAAGAAGTTCGCCGGTCCGCCGGCAACGGAGGAATAATATTTATATGCATATTTTATACGCGACCAGGAGATGTCGAAGCCGGAGACGTGCGACGGCCGTTTTTTCATCCGGTTCACCACGTTCGCGAGGGTCGTCGCCTCTCCCACCCCGGCTTCGAGCAGAGATGCAACGTCGACGCCGAGACCGTCGATCACCGAGGCGATCTCGGAAGTATATTTTAGGCTATATTCGACATGCGTCGTTCGTATGATGTCGATATACGAGCCGGCCTGGAGATCGTAACTCATCTCGATGGCGGCATGCCGATCGACTCCCAGCCGTTCGAGGTGTTCGATGATGTTCACTCCCCGCGCATACAGGGCCTGAAGGTCTTTGAGATCGATTCCCGGCATATTCGGCTTCTCCTCGGTCCTCTCATGAAAATGGCGGCCACCATGCAGGGTGGCCGCCACCGTCCGGTCACGTTTCAGGATCAGGGGGCAGGAGTGGTTTCGGTCGCCGGCGCCGGCGCGGAGGTCTCGGGCTGGGCAGGCGCTTCCTGGCCGGTCGCCACGGGGGCCTCGGGCACCGCAATCACGTCCGTCGTCGCGATCGGCTCAACGCCGGTCGCCGGGGCGGCGGCAGGCTCGGCAACGGCCGGAGCGGGAGCTGCAGCCTTCAGCAGGGGCTCGATCTCCTTCTCGAAAGCGGCGGTCTCGACGAAACCGACGTGCTTGCCCACGATGTTCAACTGATGGTCGAGGATGAATGTCGTCGGAATCGACTGAATGCCGCCGTAAGCTTCCG
>MWAR01000511.1 GCA_002068715.1 bacterium ADurb.Bin374 | reverse complement strand
CCGCCGCAAGATCGAAGTGGCGGTCGCCAATTACGATTCCAACAACACCCGGAGCATCGTCCAGGCCGGCAAGGCGATCGACATCGATCACCTGAAGGCGACCGGCTTTCTGAGCGAGGTTCAGACCTGCCCCGAAAAAGGGAAGTTCATTTTCGGGCCCCAGGGCGAAGTGCTCTGCACGATTCACCGGCCGACCGCGAAGCAGCCGGCCGACCTCGACACGGGCTCCTGACCGGACCCGGCCGCACACGACGGAGGACCAATGAGCAAGCATCGAAGGCGCACATACCTGATCAAGTCCGGTCTGCAGCTCCGCTACATGGGAATAATCGTTTCGACGATGCTGCTGGTGGCCTTCGGCGTCGGCTGGATCATCTATTACACGTCGTGGAACCGGATCATCATGACGCCCGATCTGACGATCGACCGGCTTGCCGAGATCTTCGACGGCGTCAACCGGACCCTGCTCCAATGGGTGGCCGTGTTCGGCGTGGCCATCGCGACGCTTTCCGTCTTCGTCTCGCACAAGATCGCCGGGCCGGTCTACCGGCTCGAACGTTCGGCCAAGGCCATCGCCTCCGGCGACCTGACGCAGAGCGTCAAGCTGCGGCACGGTGACGAGCTGGCCGACCTGCAGGACGCGTTCAACACTATGAGCGAATCGCTGAGACGCATGGTCGCCAAGGACCGGGAGGTGATCTCGCGGCTCGTGACGGCCGGCAACCGGCTCAACGAACAACTTCAGAAGAAGAAGCACGACGCCGAGTCGATCGAAGCCGTCGCCCGCGACCTGTACGGCGTCATCGAGGAACTCCGTCAGGTGACCGCCGGCTTCAAGATCGACCGGGACCTCCCGATCGAGGGCGGCTCCGGCGAGGCCGCGAGGCCGAACGACACGGTCTGACCCGGGCGCCGGCCCGAACCTCAGGTTTTCCGCGTTTCCTGCCGATACATCGGCTGGAATGAGCCTATGACGTCACACCGCACCTCATATATCGCACGCTTTTTCATCGCCATCTGTTCCGTCTGCGTCGTCATCATGCTGATGGGGGCGACCACGAAGGCGAAGTCGCCGTCCGCGAAAAAGAAAACGAAGACGGCGGCGGCGCGCGTCGTGAAGAAAAAGAAAGTCGCGGCACGTGACGAGCACGCCCCTGCGAAAGATCCGCCCCGCAGGCATCAGAACACGGTCTTTCCCGGCCGCCCCTGGTATGAGAACATGTTCGGGGACAACATCCTCCGGATCGCCGTGTTCTGGGGCTGGGACCACCCCCGGGAAGCGGTCGAAGCGACTTTTCCGGCATTCGAGACGCTCAACGGCAAGCACGTGTATTACCGCGGCCGCAAGGCCCGCATCGAGATCGGCGTCATCACCCAGGTGTCGCCGAACGCGAAGATGCTCTTCAAGTCAGCGCTCGAAGACCCGAGCGTCGACGTGATCATCTACAGCGGCCACGCACGGTATGGCGGCGGCATGGCTTTTTCCGATCGTGACGACATTTTCCGGAGCGGCAACGGGGAAATGATCGAGGACAGACATACCAAGCCATATAAATATTTCAAGGCTTCGAGCGAAGATCTCGACGAAACGTCGTTTCCGAACTCATACCGTATCATCATGCTCAACTGCTGCGACTCCGAAGCGCATTTCAGGGAAAGCTGGGCCCGCAGGCTGCGCGAGACCGGCGGGGTCGCCGACCTGGTCCTCGTCGAGTATCCGGTCTTCAACCTGTATGACAATCGCCGCGTCCTCAACCTGATCCAGGATCTCCTGTCCTTTGCGGACTGGAAAACGATCAAGCAGCACTACGACTCCGAGATCCACAAGCGGCGGAACTCCCTCGTCGTGGAGCCTGTCTTCGTGCCGGACGAGGAACCAGCCTCCCAGCCTCCGGAGGATGACGATGCGGAGGCGACGGTCGAAACCGCCGTTCCCGACAACAGCCGGAACGGAGACGCAACATGTGACCTTTCGGGCGTGGAAACCGTTTCAGAGGTTGCCGCCCGGCCCTGACGCCAGTCCGGACTCAGCCGACGCCAGAGACGGCGATCGACACCGTGATCAGCCCGACCTCGTCTTTTCCTCCGACCCCGCATCCGGGGAAGTTGCATGTGTACCCGTTGAGCGGTACACTTCTGGGGTGTCGCCGATGTCCGAAAAGGCCGGGCACGGCCCCCGACAGCTTGTCGGAAAATCTGCACATCAGCGAACCGGGGGCAACCCTGACATTCGCCAATGGAGGACTGGAAGATGAGGACCCCGAAGCCAGGTAGCCGTCGATTGAATGCCGATCGTTCAATAGCATACGTTTTGCTATTCACCATCGTGTTGGCGTTCTTCGCATCCGTGGTTCATGCGCAGAGCGACCAGACGCACACTCCGACAGTGCGGACCGTCCGCACGCTTATGCCTTACAAGGACCTCGGGGACATGCTCGAGAACCGGGCCTCGAAATATCTGATCGTGCCGGTGACGGAGTATGAGAAGATGCGCGCCGCCAAGGAAGCCTGGCTGGCTTCGGCGGTCACGCCCATAGCGGAAATCCCTCCCCGGCTGATGCGGTTCGCCTCGGCACGGATCGAGGGGAAACTCGACGGTTCGTTCGCGGATCTGAACGTCGAGTTCGTGCTCGAGAGCTTTTCCGACGACTGGCACGACGTCCAGCTCCTGCGGGGGCCGCTGGCCATCGCCTCGGCGGCGATCGACGGGATGCCGGTCAGCCTGACCCCGAAATGGGAACCATCCGACGAACGGATTCTTCGGTTCGGAAAGAACACGAGAGGTCTCGTCGACATCGGTTTCAGACACTCGCCGCTCGCCGGCGAGGTGCTGAAACAGGAACACTGGACCACGACGACGTATTCGGTTCCCCTGAAGGGCGTCGGCCGACACCGCTGCACACTGCAGGTGCGGGTTCCGATCGAAAAGGTCGACGACCTGTCGCGCCTCGAGTTTTCGATGCCGCGGATTCCGCTGACCTTCGTCCGGCTCGCCATTCCCGACACGATCGTCGCAATCGAAGAGTCCAGCATGCGCGATTACGCCGTCGAAGCCGACCTGTCGCGACCCGAGCGTGGTTGTTTCGTCACGGGCTGGCTCGGCGCGGAAGCCGATGTCAGGCTCCAGTGGCGCAGCAGACTCGCCAGGCAGGTCGATGAAGCGATTCCCGACGTCATCCCGGTCCAGGCCCCGACACCGGAGCCTGCATCTGCTCCGGTCGCCGTCGAGCCGAAGAAGCCGGCGAAGCAGCCCGCCCGGCCCCTCATCTACGCCCGCACCGAAACGCTGATCACTCTCGGCGAAACCGCTCTGCAGGGACGGATCGACATCGAGTATTCGATCACCAAGGCCCCCGCTTCCAGCTTCACGCTGATCCTGCCAGAAACGGTCAACGTGCTGGGCGTGACGGCGGACCGGCCGCAGAACTACCAGATCCTCCGCGATGGAGGCCAGAAACGCCTCGTCATCGACTTCATGACGGGCCGCGAAGACTCGTGCACGCTGAGCGTCGCGTTCGAGTCACGAATCGACGAGACCACCGGCGAGATCGAGATTCCCGAAGTATACCCGGTCGGCGTCGAGCGCGAGATGGGCTCGCTCGCCGTCCAGGCGCTCACCTCTGTCGAAGTTCAGCCGGCAGGGGTTACGGGAAGCCAGGTTTACCCCCTCGCTCCGCAGCAGCTTCCCGAGACCCTGCGGCTGAAGACGAGCCGGCCGATCCTCCTTGCCTACCGGCTCGCCGCGCGGCCCGCCGGGCTCACGATGTCGGTCAAGCGGTTCGCCGACACGCCTCAGCAGACCGTCGTCGCCGACACGATGGACGTGAAGACGACGTTCACGACGAACAAGAGCAGCCAGACCCTGCTGACGCTTCGCATCCGAAACAATAACAAGCAATATATGACTCTCCAGCTCGCCAGCGGGGCGAAGGTGCTGAGCACGTTCCGCAACTCCGAGGCGATCGAGATCGTCGAGGGGCGAAGCACGAGCAAGGTGCAGGTGCCGCTGGTGATGAGCCGGACGCTCGGACGGCCCGAACAGATCGATCTTCGGTTGCTCATCCAGGACTCGGTGCCAGCCATGTCGACGATGGGCAGGCTGTCCTTCGAACCGCCGCTCGTCGACATCCCCGTGTCGCATTTTTCATGGACTCTCCACGCGCCCGTCCAGTATGCCCTGTATGATTTCAAGGGCACGGTCCAGTCGACCATCAGCGTGCGCGAACCATTCCTGTTCCGCGGGTTCCTGCGAATCTTCGACCTTGGCTGGATGGTCCTCACCGATCCGGCCGCGGCCTTTCTCGGCGGTTTCGCGCTGCTCATCCTCCTGGCGTTCATCTCGCGGGAACTCCTCTTCCGGCTCGCGGGCGGCCTCTGGAGTATTGTCTGCACCATCTTCGGCTGGATTTTCGGAGGTTCCGGCTTCAGGCTTGTCGAGCTGATGATCGTCATCATGATCATAGGCATCCTGGCAGCCCTGGCCGTTCCGAACTTCCGCAAGGCACGCGAGCAGGCCCGCGACAAGGCGTGCTACGCGAACCAGCGTGTTCTCCTGGGGTCGGTCGAGATGTATAATATGGACAATAAAACGCTCATGACCTCGCTCGACATCCCGCTGCTCACGAAGGGAAATTACCTCAAGGGCGGGATCAGCAAGCCCGACTCCCGCTGTTCGTACGACAGCGCCGGCGACCTGACGGGAAGCGGCAAGATCTACTGCCGGTTTCACGGTCCCGTCGAGGGCGATCTGAGCGACATCGAAGGCCGCGGCAAGGAAGAGGAATACGCACGCGGCGTAGCGCCTTCGTATGACGTGAGTCCGAGGAAGAAATCCCGCACGTCGGCATCGGAAATCGCGCGTGACGAGTATGAGGGCCTGAAGACCGCGGGTCCCGGCGTGAGCGCGCCGTTCGCCGGAGCGAAGGGCACCGCGAACCTTCCGATCGACACGAAGTTCGTCATCACTCCGAACTTCTACCTGCTCGAGCGCGATCTCGTCCTGGCCGAGGCATCCGGCCCGGCGCTCGTGGCCGATGCGACCTGCCCGCGTGTCACGACGTCCTACATGCGCTGGGAAATCTTGCTTGCGATGAAGATAGCCGGCTTCGTTCTCGGCCTGTTCGCGGGCCTGTATTTCATAGCAGGGGCCTGGAACGCCTCGTGGCACAAGCTGGCAGCGGCGGCGGCTCTGCTCGCCCTGGTCTCCGCCTGGGACAACATGTTCCAGATCGTCGGCGACTGGGCAAACCTCGGCCTGTGGCTGACCCTCGCCGGCGGCGTCATCTGGAAAGTCGGCATGGCGGCAAGCCAGAGAATGAGCATGTCCGAAGAGCCGCCGACCGGCGGTCTGAGCGCTTCGGGCACGACGATCGCGCTCCTGGCCCTCACGATCGGCCTGTCCGGGATCTTCGCCCCTGCCTCCGCGCAGGCGGAGCAGATTGCGCGCCCAGAGCCGCATGAAGTGCGTGTTCTGGTACCGTTCGCCGACCTGTCGAAAGTCGTCGAGACAGCGGACCAGGTGGTCATCCTTCCCGAAAGTGATTATAGGTATCTTCTCGATCTCGGCATACCGACGGCGACGGCCCCCGTGCGGGCGCCGTTCGACCACCTCCTGCGCTCGGCGCTGTACCGCGGTAAGGTCGAGGAGAAAGGCGTGCGCTTCACCGGGATCTTCGACCTGGAGATCTTCAACCCCGGCTGGAAGACGATTCCCCTGCTGTCGAAGCGGGTCGTTCCCTCCAGGGCGGTAATCGACGGGGAACCCACGGCCCTGGATCTGATGGAAGCCGGGGCCGACGGCGACGCCGGCTACGGAGTCACGACGAACGCGACCGGACCACACCGTGTCGAGATCGACTTTTTCGTTTCCGTGAAATCGAGCGAGTTCGGTGCGCGGGCGTTCGACCTTCCGATGATGCCCAGTGCGATCACGAGCCTAGAGGTCAAGACCCCCGACACCGATGCCGAGGCTTGGATAGATCCGGGCGTCCTGCTTCCCGCGGCGTCCGGGACAAACGGCACCCTGTTCCGGGCCCAGGTGCCTCCTGCGCGCCAGGTGAAGTTCGAGATCTACCGGCGACTCGGCACCCCCGCCCGCGAAGAGAAACTCCCGATTCCGCAGCCGGAGCCCGAACTGACGGCGTCGGCGCCCGTCGCCGAGCCAGCCACGGCACCGCAGGCGATCGTCGAGGAAACGCGAATCACGATCCGCGAGCACGACCTGCTGTTCTTCGAAGAGGGCTTCGTCAAAGGACGCAACGTCTACACACTCGATGTGACAGGTCAGAACGGCATCGGCACCTTCACGTTCCTAGTCCCCCCCCAGGTCAGGATTCTGAAGGTCGACGACCGGAGCATCGACGACTGGAAGGTCGAGGAGGCGACGGGGGATACGACGATGAATCGTCTGAACATCGCCTTCACGTCGCAGATGCGAGGCCGGTTCGGCTTCGCCGTCGAGTTCGAGGAAGTCGCGCAGAACCTCCAGGAAAAGCCGTACAGGGTTCCCGAGCTGGTTCCGATGGGCATCGACAGGCTGTTCGGCCTTCTCGGCATCGCCTGCCTTCCCACGCTCGCTCTGTCGGTCGAAGAGACGCCGAAGGGGTACGGCACCATCGACGTTTCGGCGTTCATGGCCGAGCACACGGGCCAGGCCCCCGAAAAAATGCCGTTCGCGTTCAACTTCACGAACCACGCGCAGAACTCTCTGACGCTGACGGTGAGCCGGCCCAGGAGCATCGAGCAGCGGTCAGCCACGATCGACACCGCGGAGGCGATGTCGGTGCTGAATGAAGAAGGCTGGCTGCTCACACGGGTGATCTACGAGGTGAAGAACAACTCCGAGCAGTTCCTGAAAGTCCAGCTGCCCTCGATCTCGAGTCGGACGGCGGAACTGTGGAGTAGCGAAGTCGCCGGGATGGCCGTGAAAGCCGGGTTCGACAAGGAGCACGGGGTGTTCACGATTCCGATCATCCGGTCGGCGATGGCTGACAAGCAGGCCCAGTCCTTCCCCGTCGAGCTGATCTACGCATCGAAGCTCGATGCAGCCCTGGCTCCGGTCACGAAGGTGAAGCTGGAGCTTCCAAGAGTTCATCTCGCGGTCAGCGAATTGAGCTGGACGCTGTATATGCCCGAAGGCTACGAACTGATGCGCGGCGAAGGCAACGTCGACCGGCTGCTGGAAAAGCCGAACCAGCCGATGCTCAGCGGAGAAAAGACCTTCCCCGGCATCAATGCGGATGTTCTCGCAGCTCCCCGGCTTTCCGGGGCTGGCGGTGGCGAGGAGCGGGTCTTCGGCATCATGGGGCTGCTTCCGGTGAAGTTCCGCATCCCAACGACCAACTGGTCGATCGGATTCATCATGCAGCAGATCGAACCGACCCGCGAGCCGCCCTATGTGGGCGGGACGCTGGTGACGCCGCGCCGCGGCGCCGGTCGGCTGCTCGGCTGGACGATGATGCTCCTGGGCGGTATCGCCGGTGTGATGCTGCTGATGCTACTGAGCGGGAAACGGCCGATGATGGCGATCATCGTGCTGGCCACCTTCGCCGCGCTTGTCGCGACGGCCGTGATGCTGAAGCTGTACCAGGCCGATCACGCGTTCAAGATCGGCTTCCTGCTCACGTTCGTCACGGGCGGTCTGTATGCCGTCTTCCAGTGGCGTCCGGAGGAGACGAAGCGGTGAACGGGCCCGGCCTCGACCTGGCGCAGGCGCCGCTCCCCGCCGGC
>MWAR01000510.1 GCA_002068715.1 bacterium ADurb.Bin374 | reverse complement strand
CCTTCATGAACGAACAGGGCCTCGACACCTGGGGAATCGCCTGCCTGGAAACGGCTTCTCCGACACTGGTTTCCGCCGCGATGCTTTCCGTCGGCCGCGTGTTCGCCCTGCGGGCCCTGGAAAACGGATCGGTTGCCGCCGCTACCGACAAAGGGCTTCGCGTTCTCGCGCCCGACGGCCGCTTTGAATCAATTGGAAAGCAGGAACCCCTGTCCCTGCTGGCTGGAACGGCCTGTGGTGCGGTTCTTGCCGCCGGCACCGGGGAAGACAGGGCGCTGGTCCTGGTGCGATTCACGCCCGGCAGGCCTTCTGAGCGATGGCGGCTTCCGGCGAAGGGTGCCGGTGGCTTCCGTGAGCCCCTGCGCATGTTCGAGCTTCCGGACGGTCGGGTGATGATCGTTTTCGCAACGGACGTTGTGATGCTCGACGGCGGAAAACTGCGGCGCCTCGCATGGGAAAAGACCCCGTTGGCTAGCCCGGCCAAAAGTCGCTCTTCCGAGCGCCGTGTTCCTCCCGTCTGGATCTACGATGCCGCGATGACGCCCGACGGAAGCGTATTCTTCGTGGGCTTCTGCAAAAAACTCGTGCGCTGGAAGGACGGCCGATTCGACGTCCTCGCTGAAGGCCATTTCCAGGACCTCGCCGCCGACCCCGCTTCCGAAACCGTCTGGGTGACCGACTTCGCCGGAGCTCTCAGAACATGGAGCGGAAAAACCCTCGAGACAGCTTACCGGCTCCCCGACGGTGAAATCCGCAACATCTGGCCGGCCGCTTCCGATGCGCTCTGGCTCGAATGTGCCCCCGCGAGCGGGCCCCACCGCCTCGAACGCCTCTCACCCGGCTCAGCCGACCCCGACGCCGTGTCCCTCGAATTTCGTCCCGGTCTTCTCTCGCCCGGAGTCCTCTCTCTCGTCCAGGCCGCCGACGGCGCTGCTCTCATCGCCACGAACGAAGGCCTCTGGCGCATCTTCAGCCGGAAACAAACGACGGAGGCGAATCCGGGACCGGCCATCGTGCTGCCTGAACGGTCGTTGAAGCGGGAATGACCACTGCCGCGGGAGAAACGAATGAGTTGCAGGGGGTTCTTGGAAGAGATACAGTGACGGCTGAGCTGGCGATCTTCTCGAAAATCTGTGCCGCTCCGCCTTCCTTTCATGTATGTAGTGCATATATATTGATAAATTTCATAATATCTAATATTAGAAGCATTGCGTGTGTGGCATCTGAGCGAGGGAGTATTCCGTGAAAATTGATTTCGACACGCCCCTGGAACGAACCTTGTCGAGCCTGACGCTTCTCTTCGCCGGCATTCTCGCGGGCTTCCTCAAGGCCGGTTGGATCGGAAACAGACGCTTTCCGCCTGATCCCGCCCTTCTTGCGTATGTCCCCCTGATCGTCGGGTGTTGCATCTTTTTTGCGGTGTTGCGATGGTACACGGATAATTATTACCTCGCCGATGTCGAAAAAAAGCGGTTGCTTTATCATTTTCGGTTTCTCTTCTACCGTACCGTTTCCGAAAAACTCGCGTTCTCGCAGATCGATTCCGTCGTCGTCAGCGCCGTCCCGAAGCTGTCCATGTATTCGAACACGCACATGTACCAACTCCAGGTGATCGATCAACAGGGGCGTCGCCACGAACTCGGCGATCCCTGGAAAGGTCAGATGCTCGACCTGCTGAACGGCCAGGCCAAGATGCTGGCTTCGTCGTTCGGTTGCCGGTTTTTTCCCGGCACCGCCGGGCACACCTACGTGATCGTCCGGAAGGGAAAAGCAGAACTCGATATCACGGCTTCACCGTTGCCGCTGGGGACGGGAGTGAACCGAGAGGTTCCGAAAGAGATGATCGTCTTCGCCGTGATCATAGGTGTCGCGGTCTTCGGATCCATGATGCTCGAACTGAGCGGCTTCTCCATCGCCCTTGTCCTGGTGACGGCCATGATGATGATCTCCTGCTGGGTTTCGCTCACTTGACCCTTTTCGAGCCGGAAGCCGGGGCGGAACCAGCCTCAGAGCCTGCAACACCCCGCTTCTCCTGGGTGAGCGTCGTGGTGTCGGCTGTGTTCCTCATCGGCATTCCCGGCCTGTTCGGCTGGTTTCTTCTCGACCATCTCGACGTGGCTGAACGGCATGAGCGGCGCCGCCACGAGGAGCAGGAGCTTCTGGAAATCCTGGCCCAGGTCGCCCAGCGGGGCAACATGGTTCGCCGGTTTGGCAATGTGTTCGACCGCCTCGCCATGCAGAGCTGGTCTCTGCCGGCTCTGGCCGGGCGCCTGGCGAAACTGGCCCGGCAAAATCCCGATGTGCTCGACGTGTATCTGTTCGATGCCTCGGGAAAGCGGCATCCCCTGCAAGGGCAGCCGGACCGGCTCGTGTTCGCGTCGCAGCAGTTTTTCAAAACGCTGGTGCAGCCGGGCGAGACGGTTTCCGAGAAGCTGGTGCGGGCATTTGCCGGAAACGGGGGGGCGGCGGCGGCGCTGCGAAACTCGCCGGGAACCCTGACGGATCTGCTGAACGGCGGTCGCATGACATGGGGCGGCTGGTATGCGATGAA
>MWAR01000509.1 GCA_002068715.1 bacterium ADurb.Bin374 | reverse complement strand
GTACGAGAAAAACGCGATCGAGAAGATCGGGCTTCTCAAGATGGACTTCCTCGGTCTCAAGACACTGTCGGTCATCCAGCGTGCGCTCAATTTCATCAAACAGACCCACGGAATCGACGTCGATCTGAACAAGCGGACATTCGACGATCAGCCGACCTACGACCTCCTGTGCAGGGGGCTTACGAAGGGCGTGTTCCAGCTCGAATCGGACGGCATGCGCTCGCTCATCATGCGGCTGAAACCGAGCGTTTTCGAGGACATCGTCGCGTTGCTGGCGATGTATCGGCCCGGCCCGCTCGGATCGGGCATGGTCGATGATTTCGTCGAGTGCAAGCACGGCCGGAAGAAGATCGAATATCCGCACCCCTGCCTCGAGCCCATACTGAAAGACACATACGGTGTTTTTTTATATCAAGAACAATGTATGATGACGGCGAACGTGATGGGCGGCTTCACCATGGGACAGGCCGATCAGTTGCGAAAAGCCATGGCGAAGAAGATCGCCGACGAGATGGAGCGCCTAGGCAAACTGTTCGTTGAGGGTGCAGTCAAGAAAGAGATCGACCGGGGCCTCGCCCAGCACGTCTTCGACCTGATGGCGAGCTTCGGCGAGTATGGATTCAATAAATCGCACTCGGCCGCGTATGCCGTCGTCACCTATAACACGGCCTATCTGAAAGCGCATTACCCGAAAGAGTTCATGGCTGCCGTCCTCTCTTCCGAAATCAACGACACCGATAAAATAGCAGAATATATAGAAGAATGCGAGGAAATGGAGATCGGCATTCTCCCGCCTGACGTCAACAAGAGCAATGTGCTGTACGGGGTCGAACCGGAAGGGATCCGGTATGGCCTCGCGGCGATCAAGGGCGTCGGGACCTCCGCCGTCGAAGGGATCGTCGCGGCCCGGGCCGGCAATCCGATAAAAAGCCTGAGCGACCTGACGCGGCGGGTCGACACGAAACTGTTGAACAGCAGGGTGCTCGAGTCGCTCGTGAAGGCAGGCGCGCTCGATGCGTTCGGCCTGCACCGAAGTCAGCTGCTGGCGATGGTCGGTGATTCGCTCAAGAGCGGCCAGAAGGTACAGAAGGACAAATCGGCGGGTCAGGCCACCTTCTTCGACCTTCTCGGGACCGAAGCCGCGGAAGTGCTCGAGGCCGAGCCGATGCCGCCGAACATTCCCGAGATGGGCGAGCGGGACCGGCTGGCTGCCGAAAAGGAAGCGCTCGGATTCTACCTGAGCGGTGATCCGTTCTCCGAGGTGGCGCCCATCGGCAGGCTGTTCGCGAACAGGCGTCTCGACCAGTTCGAGACGGCCGGCGACGGGGCCGTCCATCGCATCTCGGCGATGCTGATGAACGTCAAACGCATCACCACGCAGAAGGGCGATATCATGGCGTTCCTGTCGATGGAAGCGGAAAATGCCGCTCTCGACGTGACCGTCTTCCCGAAATTGTACACCGAGACGTCGAAGATCCTGATCATCGAAGAGCCTCTGTTCATGGTCGTCAGAAGCGAGCTGAAGAACGACGAGGTGAAGGTTAACGCTGAACAGATCCTGACCCTGGCCGATCTCAATCGCGACGGCGCGGCTTCGCTCACGTTCGCGATTCCGCCGCATGCCGCGACGAAGGAAACCTACGAGCGGCTCTTGACGCTGCTTCGCGCGAACCCTGGGCTGATCGCCTTCAAGATCAAGGTTACGACTCCCGAGAAGGACGTAGTCACGATCCAGCCGAAGGCCGGCTTCAGGGTCTCGATCGCGCCGGCCCTGATCAAAGGCTGGGAGGACATCTGCGGAAGAAACAGCGTGAGCGCCGAGTTTTTCGGGCTCGTCGAGGGAAGACGGAACAACGGGAGAAACGGAGCCTGGCGGCAGAGACAGGCCGCGGGCTGATGAGAGAGACTCGAGGATAGAGCATGAATCGTCGTTGCACGCTGAAGCGAAGCTTTCTTCCCCCTCTTTTGTTCGCGCTGGCGGTTCTGCTCGTCGCAGCGCCAGGCGGATCGGTCGAACTCAATGACGTCTACCGCATGAGCGGTGCGTATCGCGTGACGACGGGCGGGGGAATCCGCGCATACTATCCGGAACGATGCGATGCCGTGATGCCGCGGGTCATGTCGACGCTAAGGCGCGTCAAGGAGCGCATGACGGCGCAGTTTCCCAGCCTCGCGACTTTCGAGGTCTCGGTCATTCTCATCGACCACGACGATCGCGAGACGAGCGCGGCAGACCCGAACTTCGACACGATCACCCTCGGCCTGACCGAGGAGATCGGCGCACTGAGCACGCGTGGCTACTCGTTCGAAGACCGGTTCGCCCTGCGGCTTGCGCACATCATGATTCTCAGAACCCTCGGTCCGGCGAAGACGGCGATCAGGAGACGGCTCGGCATTCTCTCGATGCCGCCGTGGTTCATCGAGGGCATGGCCCTGTACAATGCGTTTCCGATGGATTCGCTCCACGTCAGTCGCCTCTACGACATGGCCCGCACGGGGCGTATGTATTCGATGAACGACCTGGCGCTCATCAACAGCCGCGAATCGCTCGTGCGGGAGGAAATGAGCTTCCAGGCGCACGCGATGATGAATTTTCTCCACAGCCGGTCGAAGCCGGATGCCGGATACCATCTACTGAGACGGATTGCCGGGAATCCTGCCAGGTTCGACGAAATGTTCCGCGAGGCATTCGGGTTGTCCCTGAAAGATGCGTTCCGCGAATTCAACGATTTTGTGAAACTCGAATGCAAAAAGCGCGATCTGCCCGGCTCCACGGGAACATCGCCGGGGGAGTTCGGCGAAGGCGGGTTTTACCAGGGACTTCGCAGACTGCCGGATAACGGCGGCTGG
>MWAR01000508.1 GCA_002068715.1 bacterium ADurb.Bin374 | reverse complement strand
AGGAACTGGACGAACTCGGCGGCGACGTAGTTGAGCAGCAGCGAACTGACCGCCTCGTTCACCCCCCACCTGACGCGCATGAACGCGGGAACTGCCGCCCAGATGCCGCCGGCGAACGCCCCGGCCCCGAACATTGCCGCGATGCCGAGCCAGCCGGGAAGATGCTGCCCGACCCCCAGGCCGACCCAGGTGGCCGCGACCGCGCCGAACAGGAGCTGGCCTTCGGCGCCGATGTTCCAGATGCGGGCCCGGAAACAGATCGCGAGACCGGCACCGATCAGGGTGAGCGGGACGGCCTTCGTCAGGGTTTCCTTGAAGCCATACCAGCTTCCGAAAGAGCCGGCGGCAATCTTCGTCATCGCAGTGACCGGTGAGACGCCCATCACCAGGAAGAGCAGGCATCCCAGCGACAGGCCGGCCAGGATGGAGAGCACCATCGTTGTCCCGACGCGAACCGATGACGGGTGGGAGAGCGCCTCCAGGCGCCATTTCGACGTCAACATCGCAACTCCTCGCTCGTGGCAGGCGCGCCGCCCATGAGGAGGCCGATGCGCTCGCGAGTCACCTTTTCGCGCGGAAACATGACCCGGAGCTCGCCCCGGAACATCACGCCGATTCTGTCGGAGAGAGCCAGGAGCTCGTCGAGATCTTCGGATACGAGAAGAATCGCGGCGCCGGCTGATTTCCGTTCCAGAATGACCCGATGGATGACCGCTGCCGCGGCGATATCAACGCCGTAAGTCGGATGGGCCGCAAGAAGGAGTTTTGGCGCTGCGTCCAGCTCCCGGCCGAGCAGGAACTTCTGGATGTTGCCGCCTGAAAGCGTCCTCAATGGCGTGTCGGAGTCGGGCGCCGCCACCTCGTATTCGGAGATGAGCCTCTCAGAACGCTCGCGGGCTTTGGCGTTGTCGAGGAACCCGTGCCGGGAAAAGAGCTCCCGGTGGGCGTCGCGGAGAATCGCATTTTCGACTAGGCTGAACGAGGGAACCGTGCCGGTGTGAAGACGGTCCTCGGGAACGAAGGCGAGGCCCGCTGCCGTCCTTGCTCGGACGTCATAGCAGGTGATATCGGTGCCGCAGAGGCGGATCGTTCCGGCGGATGCGGGTCTCGATCCCGCGATCGTCTCGAGAAGTTCACGCTGGCCGTTTCCCGAAATACCAGCGATGCCGACGATCTCGCCGCCTCGCACGGTCAGACTCGCGCCGTTCACGGTGAGGGGGCCGCGGCTTCCCGCCGAGCTCAGACCACTGACTTCCAGTACAGGGTCTCCGGGGACGGTCAGGTTCGTGATCGATGGTTTGTCGATCTGACGGCCGATCATCAGACGAGCGAGGGAGGCCTGGTCGGCGTCCTTCGTCCGGCACTCGCCCGCCGGCCTGCCGTGGCGGAGGACGACGACCCGGTCGGTGATCGCGAGCACCTCGTCGAGTTTGTGGCTGATGAAGATGATTCCATGGCCTTCGCCCGTCATCCGCTTCAGGAGGATGAACAGTTCGTCGGCCTCGCGGGGGGTGAGGACGGAAGTAGGCTCGTCGAGGACGAGCCATTTCGCTCCGCCCATCAGCGCCTTGAGCAGCTCGACGCGTTGCTGCTCGCCGGCGGAAAGGTCGCTGATCCGCGCGGCGGGATCGATCTTCAGGCCGTACCGGCCGCCGAACTCCTCGATCTTCGCACGGGCGAACGGAACGGGGTTCCATGCTGGGGCGTCGGAAAGCGCGAGTGCGATGTTTTCCGCGACGGTATGGTTCTGTACAAGCATGAAATGCTGATGGACCATGCCGATACCGTATACCCGCGCGACTGCCGGAGAAGAAACATCGATCTGAACACCGTCGAGAAAGATGGCGCCCGCGTCGGGACGGTGAAGGCCGTACAGGATGTTCATCAGGGTGCTCTTGCCGGCGCCGTTCTCGCCGAGCAGGCCGACGACCTCGCCGGCGGTCACGGAGAGGTTGACGAGATAATTCGCCTGGACCGAACCGAAGCGCTTCGAGATGCCGAGCATCTCGAGGCGCTGGTGGGATGCGCTCACTTCGGCAGGGTCGCGTCGACGCCTTCGACGAACCAGTCGACGGCCCAGAGGGTATCGTGCGACGCCCGCTCGCCGGCCTTGATACGGAGCGTGCCGGCCTGGTCCTTGATCGGGCCGGTGAAGGGGTCGAACAGCACGGTCGGCTCGCTCATCTGGGCGATTCTTTTCAATACAAGATCGTATACATTCGTCGCGCCCAGGATGGGGTCGGTGATCGCGACGGCCTTGAGCGGTTCGACGAAGACGGGGTTCACCTGCACGCCCTCCGCCCCGCCGATCTTGCAGGCGCCTTCCTTCAGGAGCCACCAGAGATCGTTCGGCTTCCAGGTGCCGGTGTACATCGAGCTGAGAATCGATTCATACATCACACTCCAGTCGACGAGCTGGCCGGAGACGACCGAGTGCTCGCCGAACTTCTGCATCGGGCTGTAGTGCGAGAACGTGAAGACGGGCTTCCCCTTCTGAGTGTGTTCTTCGCCGACCTGGATCACCGCCGGCGAGTCTTCGGAAAAGGCGAGCGCGTCACACCCTTCGGCCACGAGGGCTTCCGCGGCTTCGCGAGCCTTGGCCGGGTCATACCAGGAGAACAGCCATTTCACCTGGACGCGGGCGTTGGGGTTCGCCTCGCGCGCCCCGAGAGCGAATGCGTTGATGTGTCGGACGACCTCTGGAATGGGATGCGCCGCGACGTAGCCCAGTTTGCCGCTCTTGGTGAGAGCGCCGGCCATGAGACCGTTCAAATAATACGACTGATATAATTCGGCAAAATATGTGCCGAGGTTCGGGCCGCGCTTGTAGCCGGAACAGTGCATGAAGGTGCGGTCAGGGTACCGCGCCGCTGCGGCGGCGGTATCATTCATGTATCCGAAGCTGGTGGTGAAGATGACGTCGCATTTCTCTTCGTTGACCAGACGATCGATCACCCGCGCCGAGTCGGCTTCGGCGACAGACTCGACGAACGTCGTCTCGAGCCAGGGGAAGATCTTCATCATCTGCTGCCTGGCGAGATCGTGTGCGTTCGTCCAGCCGAAATCACCGACCGGCCCGACGTAGACGAAACCGGCCTTGATCTTTTTCCCCGCAGGCTGCGGAGCCTGGGAATCCTGTGCCGGGGCGGCGGTAACGACGAGACAGAACAAGGCCAGAAGAGCAAATAAGCGAAGTATCGGGCGCATCCGAGTATCCTCCGTACAATATCTGTATGCGCACGTATTCTCACGCACGCAAGGACAAAATGCAACCCCGCTTCGTCATCAGAAACAATGCCGCAATCACTGGCAACATACTGTGAGTTGGGAATCGGTGTTGTGGGGCGCATCGCCATGCTACCAGTGGACCTGCCCGAGAAGATCATTGGTGTTCTCTCCGCGCCGCGGATGGGGTATAATGCACCCCCGACGTGTGATACGATCGTGCGCCGGCAGTCGGCAGGCAGCGTCGGCATGCGGCCCCTGAGGAGTCATCGGCAATGAGAATCGTCCTTTCCGGCGGCGGAGAAATCAGTTTTCTCCTCGCGCGTGAACTCTGTACACAGCACGATCTGTTCGTGATCGAACCCGATTCCCTGCTGTGCGAAAGATTCCAGGAGCTGGACGTCCAGGTCATTCGGGGAGTCGCCACCAACCTCGATATCCTCCAGCAGGCTGAAGTGTCGAAAGCCGATTTCTTCATCGGCTGCGCCCATTCCGACGAGGTCAACGTCATCAGTTGCCTGGCGGCGAAGCAGCTCGGAAAAGCTCGCACGATCTGCTTCGTCAATAAAGAGCACTATTTTGAAACCTTCAAAGGCGGTCTGGGTGCCAATCTCAGCATCGACTGCATACTCTGGCCGGAAAAACTCCTCGCCGAGGACATCGCCCGTATCATCACCGTTCCCGGGGCCGTCGATGTCGAGGTCGTCGAAAAAGACATGCTCAAGCTGATCGAGTTCAAACTCGGCGAGAACCATCCCGACGTGGGAAAGCCATTACGCGACCTCGATCTTCCGAAAGGCACCCTGATGGTGGCTCTCGTTCGTGAACACGAAGTGCTGATTCCGAGCGGGGCAACGACGCTGGCTGCCTGGGACAAAGTCGTCTTCTTCGGCACCGAGGTTGGCATGCGCCATTTGGTTAACCGGTA
>MWAR01000507.1 GCA_002068715.1 bacterium ADurb.Bin374 | reverse complement strand
TTTCGGAAAGCAAGGACAAGGAGCCCGAGCGGCTTCTGAAACTGGCCACCCTGATGGAACTCAGGGGCGACACGGAAAAAGCCATCGAGACGCTGAAGCAGATCCTGATCATCTACCCGAACTCGTCGGTGGCCGGAGAAGCCGAGGAAAAGGTCGCGTTTTACACCCAGAAGCGCAGTTCCTATCTCGAGGTCCGGCGCCCGAAGGATGCCGTCTCGGAAGTCCAGGAACGGTCGAATCCGGTCATCCATCAGGCAAACCTCGATTTTATCGATCCCGGCGCCGTTTCGAAAGATCTGACCGAGTGCGCCTACACATTCAAGGCGGCGAACGAGTCGGCGAACATTCCCGAGCATAGGTTCGAAGTTTTCACCGTCATTCTCGGAAAAGGCGAAAACCAGAGGGAATTTTCCTACCGCTCCGATGAGGGAATTTCCGAGCGGAAACTCACGCACGAAGACGGGGATGTCGTGTACACGGTGGAGTTCCCGGAAGTGAACCTCACGACCGCCTATATTCAGGACATTTACGGGGAAGGCGTGCGTTCGACGCAACTGTTCAGCGGAATCAAACTCAATCTTACCGTCACGCGGAAGTAAGTTCGGAAAAGGAGCGCCTGCGGAATGCTTTTTCAGATGCTCGGGTTCGCGTTCGGACTGGTGATGGCCGTTCATTATTACGTTTTGCTGGTGTTTCTCCCCGCCCTGATCGATGCGTTTCTCGGCGATGAATAACCGGCAGGTGCCGGAATGTCCGGTTTCATCGGCGAAGATGGTTGACCCCGTTTTTGCCCTGCGCTAAGATTGTACATACTTCCAGGTTCTGGGCTGGTATGAATTTTGCTTTTTATATCTGGCATATCACTCATGAGGATACGAGGAGGCGGCCATGGCACGCGAGGATACGCGCGACCTGAAGAACATGTCGCGTGAGGATCTGTACAAGCTTGCTCAAAAATTCAACATCAAGGGGCGCTCTGCGCTGACAAAAGATCAACTGATTGAGCAGCTGACGCCGCTCATGGCATCCGATCAACAGCCACAGCCGCCGGCGACGAAGACAAACGCCGCTTCCGAGGGCACTATGGAAAAATCCGGGGCGAAAAAGCGCGCTTCCAGGAAGAATGGCGTCGAGGAGCCTGAAATCCCTGCCAGACGCACGCCGGTTGCCGGAAAGAAGGGCGTTGTCGCCCTCGAGTCGAGCGGGCAGAAGTCCGACAAACCGGCGATTCCGGGGTATGAAGAGCAGACGCGGGCGAAGCAGGTCGTCAACCGCCCGATTCCCGATACCGCGCGACCCGGGGAGGAACGCCTCACCGGAGAGCTGCCTCTCGGTTACGGCGACACCCGCATCGTGCTCCAGGTGCGCGACCCGCACTGGGCGCACACCTACTGGGACGTCGCGGACCGCACGCGCCAGCAGCTGCGAAACGCCATCGGCGGCGATGCCTACGACCGGTCGCTGTTCGTTTTGCGCGTCTACGACGTGACGGACATCGTCTTCGACGGGCTGAATGCGCACAGTTACTACGATATTCATATTTTCGAGGGCGCCAACAACTGGTATCTCAACCTCGGCCGCCCCGACTGCTCTTTCCTCGTCGACCTCGGCCTCATCACGCCTGCGGGTGAGTTCGTGCTGATCGCGCGCAGCAACTCGATCAGGACGCCGCGCGATACCTACAGCGAGACGATCGACGACAAATGGATGGTTCTCGACGAGGAGTTCCGCGAGATCTATCGCGCATCCGGTGGTTTCAACGTCGGTGCGAGCAGTGGCGAGCTTCGTCATGCGCTGACCCAGCGGCTTTCCGAGCAGCTGAGTTCGGGCGCGCTGAGTTCGGCGGCACTGAGCTCGGCCGCCCTGAGTTCCGAAGCCCTTTCTTCCCCCGGCGTCGGTCGCGGTGCTCCGCAGAAGGGAAAAGATTTCTGGCTCGTCGTGAACACCGAGCTGATCGTGTACGGCGCGACCGAGCCCGATGCGAATCTGACGGTTCAAGGGCACCACGTGAAGCTGCGGCCGGACGGCACGTTCACGCTGCGGTTCGCCCTTCCCGACGGGCATCAGAATATTCCGGTCCGTGCCGTCAATGCCGACGGCGACATGGAGCGAACGATCACGCCGGTCGTCGAGAAAACGACGCGCTGATGCGCGTCCCGTAGGCGCCCTCCGGGGCGGAAAGGCCTGTACGTCATGAGCAACGGCTATCTCTGTCTTGTTTTGCACGCGCATCTTCCGTATGTCCGGCACCCCGAACATGCGGACATGATGGAGGAGCGGTGGCTGTTCGAAGCCATCACCGAGACCTATATTCCGTTGATCGAGTGTTACCAGAAGCTCGTCGACGACGGCGTCGATTTCCGCATCACGATGTCGCTGACCCCGCCGCTGATGGGCATGCTCACCGATTCCCTCCTGCAGGAGCGGTATATCAAGCATCTCGACCTGCTGATCGAGCTTTCCGAGAAGGAAGTCGACCGCACGCGCTGGATGCCGGAGTTCCACGACACGGCGTTGATGTACCGCGAGCGGCTGACGCGCGCGCGTCGGTTGTTCTGCGACGAGTACCAGTGCAACCTGGTGCGGGCGTTCCGCAAGTTCCAGGACCTGGGAAACCTCGAGATCATTACCTGCTGCGCCACGCACGGGTATCTGCCGCTGATGGAGCTGTACCGCCCGGCCGTGCGCGCCCAGATCGAGCTGGCGGCGAACGATTACGAGCGCCATCTCGGCCGTCGGCCGCGCGGCATCTGGCTTGCCGAGTGCGCGTTCAACCCCGGCGACGACAGGGTGCTCGCCGACCACGGCATCCGGTTCTTCTTCACCGACGCGCACGGCGTTCTCCATGCGCATCCCAGGCCCCGCTATGGCGTGTTCGCGCCGTTGTTCACACCCTCGGGCGTGGCCGCCTTCGGCCGCGATCTCGAGAGCAGCAAGCAGGTCTGGTCCGCGGAAGAGGGATACCCAGGCGATTTCGACTATCGTGAGTTTTATCGCGACATCGGGTTCGATCTCGACCTCGATTATATTCGCCCATATATTCACGAGTCGGGCATCCGGCTGAATACGGGCATCAAGTATCACCGCATCACGAGCCGGGGCGGCGGCCACAAGGAACCCTACAACCGGCGCGTGGCGCTGGCGAAGGCCGAGATGCACGCCGGCCACTTCATGTGGTGCCGCGAACGGCAGGTC
>MWAR01000506.1 GCA_002068715.1 bacterium ADurb.Bin374 | reverse complement strand
CCGCCAGCGCCTCGACGGCGGAGCGATGTTCGGAAACGCGCCGCGCGAGATGTGGAAGAACTGGTCGAAACCCGACGAGAGCAACCGCATCGATCTCGCCTGCCGCTCGCTTCTCGCGAAGACCGACGACGGCCGGACCCTGCTGTTCGAAGCCGGCATCGGAGCGTTCTTCGACCAGAAGATGAAGGAGCGGTTTGGCGTCAATCCGGCTCACCACATGCTTCTCGAGAGTCTGGTCAACGCGGGCATCCGCGAGGAGGAGATCGACGCCGTCGTTCTCTCTCACCTCCACTTCGACCACGCTGGCGGCATGCTGTCGGCGTTCGAAGATGGCGAGCCGCGCCTGCTGTTCCCGAACGCGCGATATTATATCGGTGAAAAGCAATGGCGGCGGGCGTGTTCGCCCCATTCCCGAGACCGAGCCTCGTTCGTTCCGGTCCTGAACGATCTTCTCGAAACATCCGGCCGGATGACGCTCATCCCCGACTCGGCCGATACGGACCTCGCCCCCCTCGTCCGGTTCACGATCTCGGACGGGCACACGCCCGGCATGCTGATCTCCTGGATCGAGGCGCCCGCCGGGCCTCTTGCATTCGTCGCCGACCTGATCCCCGGGGCCGCCTGGGTCCTGCCGACGATCTCGATGGGGTATGACCGATTCCCCGAGCTTCTTCTCGAAGAAAAGCATTCACTATTGAACGAAGTCGCCCGGCGTGACGGCTACCTGTTCTTCACCCACGACCCGCAGATGCCCTTCTCCCGTCTGCGCCTCGACGCGAAGGGGCGCTTTGCCGCCGTTCCCGCCTGCGCCGCCGAACTTCTCGCCTCCCCCGCCCCTGAGCAAGGCAACGCCGCGGAGCGCTGAATTACCGGCGCATATTCATGCCGCACGCACTGCGATGCGTCTCGAGTTTCTCCCTCTTCGATTCCCGGGATCACGTTGTCATGCCCTGATCTCGCGGCAAACGAACATATCCGGTTTCACCGGTCGACGCCGATCTCCCCGCATTTCGCCATCCTTGATATTGCATCGCACAATTTTCATTGCATTGTCGAGGCTGATGTGGCATCATGTATTTTGCAGGGCAATCACATCAGAGTTTTTCGGGAGGGAACGTGGGGCACTCAACAATCGTTTTCATCGGTCTTTCACTGTATGTAGCCGTCACCCTGTTTTTGACATTTCAGGGAATGCGCCGCACAAAAGATCTTTCGAGCTTCACCGTCGGCAGCGGCGATATCGGCCCCGTCTGGGTCGGCCTCTCGCTGACCGCGCAGCTGACGAGTGTAGCGACCTTCGTGGTCAACCCCGGCCTCGTCTATCAGTATGGTCTCTCCGCCCTCCTCGGCTACGGTTTTGCCGCCGGCTCCGGAATCATGCTCGGCCTGATCATTCTCTCCAACCGTTTCCGCATGATCGGCAACAAGGTGAAAGCACTGACAATCCCGCAATGGATCGGAGCCCGCTATGAATCCACTGGGCTTCGCATCTTTTTTGCACTGCTTTCCCTCTCGCTCATGAGCTTCATCGTCCTCATCGCGGTCGCCCTTGCGCTTACCCTCGGCTCCCTTCTCCAGCTCCAGGGTATTTCGGCGCTCTCCTGGCTGGTCGTAGCCGTAATGGTTTTCGTTTTCAGCTACACCCTGATCGGCGGAGCGAATACATCGACGTACACCAATGCCGTGCAGGCCGTCATCATGCTGATCGTCGCCCTGATCCTGATCGGAAGCGGTCTGCCTCTCTTCCTGAAAGAAGGAGGACTTCTCTCCTCAATCGGCAACATCGATCCGCAGCTGACCGGACTGACGAACCCGACATCACTCTATTTCCGGAACGTGTTCGAAGTGTTCGTCTGCAATTTCCTGGTCGGTCTTGCCATCGTCTGCCAGCCGCATATCCTGGCCAAGTCGCTGATGCTCAAGAACGAAGTCCAGGTGAAAAAGTATCTCGCAACCGCCGTCATCGCCGGAACCATCTTCCTCGCAGTCCTGGTCGTCGGCCTCTACGCGCGGGCCACCCTGACCCAGGTCGTCACGATGGACAAGGTCGTTCCGACCTATATCGCCGTGAATTTTTCCAGCCCTGTCCAGGTGCTGATCGCCATCGGGCTGCTCTGCGCAGGCATCTCGACCCTCGAAGGCCTCCTTCTGGCGCTATCCGCCATCTTCTCGTCGGACCTGTATCTCGCTCTCCGGACTCCCATTCCTGGTGAAGATCCCGAAGCGGTCTCCCGGCGCGCTCTCACTTTCGGTCGTACGGCGCTCGTCATCGCCGGCATGATCTGCATCGGTATGGCCTGGTACCAGCTTAGAAATCCGACAGGCGGCTCGGTTGCAATCTTTGCCCAGTATGGCGTCTACCTGCTGTTCACCGCCACGTTCCTTCCCATCTGCTGCGGGTTGTTCTTCCCCAAGGTGAACAGAGGGCTGGTGACGAGCGGCATCATCGCTTCGGTCATCGGGTATGCCCTTCCCATAGCGGGACGTTCCATGGGCATCGATATGTCGTTCCTGACCCTCGCCAACAATCCGGCCGTCCTCGCGACCTACGGCATTCTCGCCGGCTGGACCGTCGTCGGAATTGGCCTCCTCGCTCCCGAAGCGCAGGAAGAGCTGGCAACCGCTCCAACCGCCGAATAACAAGCCATCCACCAAGGAAACATGCGGTGACGACCATCACCGCATGTTTTTTCGTATCACCTTATACCTGCCGACCACAAGGTTTGAGCTTGGGCCAATGACATGCCAGAGAGCCCTGGAGAATGAAAAACCCGCTCACCCTGAGCCTCTCAAGCTTCGACGGGCCCAGCACGAACGGGAACGTTTGTCATGCAGGAATCGAGAAAACTCACCTGTCTATTGTCCGAACCAGTATCCTGTCTCCGGTTTTCAGGGAAATTCCCCCGGGAGGCGTTACGATGAATCCATCCGCCCCGACCAGCGAGCTGATGTGAGCCGGGCCGTGATACGGGAGGGGGTCGACGAGATCTGGAGCCAGAAATCTCACCGGAATACAAGCCTGCCTCCTCGCGCCATCGCGGCTCAGCGGCGTCGTCACGCGCGCCTCGACGTCCAGCGGCCGATAGTCATGGCCCATCATCCGGAAAACAAACGGTTTCACGAGCAGTTCGAACATCACGAACGCCGCGACGGGATTTCCAGGCAGACCACAGCAGAAGACCGAATCACATTTTCCGAACAGTGTCGGACGGCCGGGCTGGATGGCAACGCTCTTGTACACGATCTCGAAACCGAGTTTTCCTAGAATTCCGGGCACCAGGTCGTAATCACCCGTCGAAACACCTCCGCTCACGATGATCAGATCCGATAACGGCATCGAGCTTCTAACTGCTTCGGTCATCAACGCCTCATCATCGGCGAGGATCCCACCATTCCGTGGATCGCCGCCGACGGCGCGGATTTGTGAAGCGAGCTGACCGCCGTTGCCGTTGCGAATCTGGGCGGCACCAGGCTTCACATGCGGCTCGACAAGTTCGCTTCCGGTCGCAAACACCGTCAC
>MWAR01000505.1 GCA_002068715.1 bacterium ADurb.Bin374 | reverse complement strand
AGCAAAAATCGGGAAGAACGTCCACCACGGCCCAGACGGCTCAGAAAACGGATGATCTCGTCAGAACCGCCGAATCAGCCCTGGAACAGAATGCGTTTGAAGAGGTCGTGAAGATTCTCGAGCCCGTTTCCTCGAGCGAAGACCCAGCCGTGCAATCCCTTCTGGGGTATGCTCATGCCGGCCTGAAGAATTTCGATGCGGCCGTCGAGTCGTTTGAAAAGGCTCTCGAGAAGAAACGCGATATCCGTTTCGGATACGCCCTCGCCTACACCCTCGAATCCATGGGAGCGCCGGAACGGGCCGCATCACTCTACAAAGACCTCACTTCCGCACCCCTTCCGAAGCCGTTGATGCTGAAAGTCCACCATGGCCTCGCACGCTGTTCGCTCGTGGTGAATGATCCGAAAACAGCTCTATATTCGTACAAATACATTATCCAGGAAGATCAGACGAAGCTCGAACCCTACCTCGGCATCCTGAAACTGATGAAAGCCGCCGGAACGTCGAAGGGGATCGACAAGCTTCGCGAACGCGGCGACCTGCTTCACTCGAAAAACTATAGTTATTGCTATTGGATTGGCTCCGTCCATTTCGAGGCAGGCGAGTATGACAAGGCGCTTGATATGTTTCGCGCCTGCATCAAGCTGGACAAGGACAACTCATCGCCGTATTATTACATCTATAGAATCCTCAGGAAGTCCGGAAAGACGGCGGAAGCCCTGCAGGAGCTCGAACGGTTCCACGCACTGAATCCCAATCTGCCGTATATTTTTTTCAATGCGGCAATCGATGCCGGGAGGGCGAACCGCCCGGATATAGCCTTCAAATTTATGCGCACCGCCCTCACGATGGATCGCGCGCTGCTGGGGCGTGACGATCAGGGAACTCTCGCTGCGGTTGAAAAATTCGTGAAGGCACGCGGAACGGCCGAGGAGAAGGCGTTCTTCAAGCCCTTTCTGGCGTTCATCAACAGCGAGTTTTCGAACGCCTCCCGGCAAATGCGCGCGCTTCTGCCATCACTCAAAAACCCCATTCTGCGAGCCGATGCCGAGCGTCTGATCGCTGAAGCGGACGTCGTCCTGAAACGCGAATCCGCCTACAACGCGTATCTCGCGAAAGCCAACGCGGAACGCAACGCCGTGATCGCCGCCCTCAAGAAGCAGCTCGAAAGCAGAAGCGCCACCGCTCCCGAAGATCCCGGCTCGCGACTCGACGATATCAAGCGGGCCGCCCTCAACAATCCCCGCAATGCCAAACTCCAGTATGCCACCGCCCTCAAGCTCGCACGCGCCGGTGATATTCCGGGCGCGAAGCTGTTTCTCAACGAAACCCTCAGGGTCAACCCCGACATCGGCGAAGCCCACTTCTCGCTTGCCAAGATCCTCCACTTCGAGGGGAATCGTACCGACGCAGTCGCGCAGCTGCAGCAGGCCATTCGAATCAAGCCTTCCGACAGCCAGTCCCGCTCACTGCTCGCCTCGATTCTCCTCGAGGAAGGCGAGACCGAAAAGGCGGAACAGGAGGCCAGGGCATCGCTTCTGAACAATCCGAACAACGGCGAAGCCCGCCTGGTGCTGGCACGCGCACTCGCAAAATCCGACAGACGGGAAAGCGCCCTCGAGGAAGTCGAGGCCGGCCTCGGCCTGGAAACGGATCCGGCAAGGCATACAGACTTCGTCGAGCTTCAGAAAACGCTCAAGGAAGGGCGCTGATCACTTCTCCGAACGTTGGGCCCGACTTTCGCGTTCCTTCACCCTGTTCCACCAGGTGTCGAGTTCGGAAATCGATTTTCCCTTGAACCCACCGGCCGCGTCGGCGATTTCCTCGACCTGACCGAACCTGCGGACGAACTTGCCGGTCGACCGCCGTAACGCCTCCTCGGGATCGACACCAAGCAGTCGTGCCGCATTGACGATCGAAAAGAGCAGATCGCCGAGTTCGTCCTCGGCGGCATCGACATCCTCCTCGGTAAGCGTGCCGGCCAACTCCTTCGCTTCTTCTGCGATTTTGTCTATGGCGCCGCGCGCTTCGGGAAAATCGAACCCGACCGTCGCCGCTTCGGCCTGGATCTGAAACGCAGCCTTGAGAGGAGAGGCAAATGCCTCGACTTCCTGCATACGTGATGAAATGCGGGCTTTTCGAGCCTTTTCATCCGTCTTGAGTTTGCCCCAGATATCGACGACCTGTTCCGGCGTCAACTTCTCACCGTCTGGCGTGGCGAACACGTGGGGGTGTCGGCTGATGAGTTTTTCACAGATCCCCTTCATCACTTCCGTCATCGTGAAGGTGCCGGCCTCGGCGGCCACCTGGGCGTGAAATGCGATCATCATCGCCAGGTCGCCAAGTTCTTCGCAGAGATGAAGCGGATCTCCCTTGTCGATTGCCTCGGCAACTTCGTTCGCCTCTTCGAGAACGTATTTCCGAAGGCTTGTGTGGTCCTGCTTCCGGTCCCAGGAGCAGCCGTCGGGGGCCCGGAGCCGGGCCATGATCTCGAGCAGACGCCGGAACTGAACCGGCGCTTCGTCAAGGAATGAGTTTCGCGGCATTCTTTCCGTCCTCGGTTCGTTGAAGTCTGGATGTTTTACCTTTTCCCACGGCGGATTTCAAGCATCTCGCGCTCATCTCCGCGGATGCCGGCCAACGCCCATTTTTTCAGGGACTCGAGGCGAAACAGGATGTTCTCGGCAACCTGTTCGGGCGTCCCTTGGGCGGGGACCGTCAACGCTGCGCAATCACGGTACAGATCCGAGCGCTGTGCATGTAGGTGCGACAGGTCCTCGCGCGTCTTCCCGTTCGCAACCGGTCGATGGGAACGTTCGTGTTCTATACGATTCCATATAATATCAAAGGGCGGATCGATGAAGATCGTGACGGCCTTCTCCCGCAGGAGATCGCGGTTCGATCTCCTCAGGACGATTCCGCCCCCCGAGGCGATCACGGCCGGCGGGCGGATGGCGGCAAGGGAGGCGAGGAGGGCCCCCTCGATTTCGCGAAACGCCGTTTCCCCGCTTTCGTCGAAGATCATCGCGATGGTTCTGCCGGTGGAGGCCTCCACCTCGTCGTCGATATCGTAGAATGGCCTCTGAAGGGCTTCTGCAAGTCGTTTTCCGATTGTCGACTTTCCAGCGCCCATGAAGCCGATGAGAACAAGGGGGAGATCCGGGCGTATCGTCATGAGATGCTCCAAAAGACACACCCCGGGAATTCCCATGCGGAATGCCCGGGGTGTAGATTCACGTGGGTATCAGTTGGTCGTGGGAAGTCCGATGCCGCCGACGCCGGAGGGGGCGTTGATCTGGCCACCCGTTCCGACCGGGACTTCGGAAGGCCGTGACGGCTGGGTGGTGCCGAGCTGATTGCCGTAGCCCGTTCCGTAGCCGTATCCCGAACCCATGCCGGTTTCGGCGCCGAGGACGCCGCGAATGATGCCGATGAGCTGGCTGATCCGCATGCCGGCTGCCTGAGCGTCGTTCATGACGACGTAGAACTTGATTTTCCCGATACGGGTATGGATCTCGGTGATCAGAGTCGAGTAGGCGGGATCGAGCGGGGTGCGCCGGAGAGCCGACTGGGCGTTGTTGAGATGTCCGACGGCGGTGATCGTGTCGGCAATGCCTGTCGTGAGAGAGCGGCCGCACATGTCGAGGTCGGATAGGACCATCGTCATCAGGCTCACCATCACCTGGTCGGTGGGATTCACCTTGATTCCGTTCCATTTCTGGGCAAAGGACGGCACGGCAATCAGGACGGCAAGAACGAGAGCGACGAAGATTCGTTTCATTGAGATTTCCTCCGTTCGGGTCATTCTTCAGAAGGGTTAACATTCTCATTCTACCAGAATAACGTCGAATCAGGAAGATTATCTCACCCGATTTTCCCGTGATTTTGTTCATTTCCTTCGTGACGGCGTGGTATGATTTCCCGCATGCAGAGGTTCATGAATGCCGAAACGCGGCCGTCGTTCCGCCCGATCGACGGTTTGCCGTTGCGGCCGGTTCACCGTTCGCCACGCTCCGGAAGGATCCGAGTCCAGCTTATCGCGACGATGCTCCTGGGGATCGCGATTTCGATGTTCATTTCCGCCGGAAAGTCGCTCAGCCGAGAATTCGTCGGCCTCGTCGCGGATACCCACGCAGAGGAAGGGCTCCGTTCAGCTTACTGGCTCGACCTTGCCGTCACGGACGGGCTTTCCGGCGAGGAAGCCTCAAAAGCTTTTCTCAACGCGGTTCGCGGCACGCATCCGACGAGGCGCGTCGGCGTCTCGTCCATGGTCTTCGATCAGGCAAAACCGCTGTATCGAGTCTCCAAAGAAGCCTGGTCTCCGTTCATCTACATCGAGGAAGAGCGACATATCGATCTTGGTATAAAATGGCTCATCTGGGGAATCATCGGCGTCTGCGCCGCCGTCATCATTCACGGCAAGACGCGAGACAGGGATGTGCTTCCCCTTGCTCTCCTGACGGACGAAGATGAGCTCGAAGAGGACGAGGACCGCTCGCCGGAATAGGCTATGAGCCCCGTTCTCCGGGCTGATGAATTTTCGCGCATCCGCCTGCCGAGTTATCATACTGATCAGTTTCGGCACATGGAGATGCTCATTTTCAGAGCAGTTGCATCCTTAGCCGCCGCGACCGCCCCGAAGGCGGCTTTCTTCAGCACAGATCAGCGTTTCATGGCTTGAACGGTGGAAACAGGACCTGAGCCTGCGTGCGAACAGGCTCGTGGCATACATCTTGCGTTGATATCATCAGCGAGGTACAGCGATGCATACGAACAACGTACTTGCAACCTATCAGGATTACGTATTAGTCCGAGTAGACCCGAAGACAAATCTTCAGGTCTGGGTCAAGCTGCCTCCGAAAGGACGCTGAAAACCTCGTCCTGTCTTTCATTCGTCTCTAAGTGAATGTCGGCGAACCGCCGGCATTCATTTTTTTTACGCAAAGAAGCACATCGCTCCCAGGAAAAGGCCGAAGGGGATGCGTGCGAAAAAGCATTGCAAAAGCCGCACGTCGTGCGGCTTTTGCACATGCTTACGCTCTGCGGAAGAAACTCAGCGGATCAATCAGGATGGATCCGCGCATGATTTCGAAATGAAGGTGCGAGCCGGTGGTAACCCCCGTCGATCCGACGAGTCCGATGGTCGAACCGGCCTGAATCATTGATCCAACCCGGACCTGAAGCTTTGAACAGTGGGCGTAGACGGTCCTGAACCCACTTCCATGTTCGACCTCGACCATCAGGCCGTATCCGCGTTTCCATCCGGCGTAGACGACGCGACCGGCAGCGGCGGTCATGATCGGCGTTCCACGACGGGCGCGAATGTC
>MWAR01000504.1 GCA_002068715.1 bacterium ADurb.Bin374 | reverse complement strand
GAGCTGGTTCTCGAGATCGTTCAGCTGGGTCTGCAGCACATCCGCCACCACACCAAGCTGGCTGAACGAGTCGGAAATCCGCGTGAACATCTCGGACAGCTCCTCCTGTTCGGAAGTGCGATATTTCTGGCCGGAAGCCGCGCGCATGACGGAATCGTACATGCGCTGCGCGCTGATGTATTTGCGGCGGGCGATCGAGAACTCGTTCAGGATGCGCAGGGATTCTTCCAGCTGGCGCTTCTGAACGTCGATCGACGTTCCGGAGATGGTGTTATACGCGTTGATTCTCTCCTGGAGGGCGTAGATGGATGCACTGACCAGGTCTTCCAGCTGCTGCATTTCAGTCAGCGTCGAGGGATCGACCGGAACGACGGCAAGATTCCGGAGCATCGTGCCGATCTTGGTCTGATAAGCGGCGATCAGCTTGAGGAGGGCCTGTGCGCCGGTATCGGTCGGGCTTTTCTCGAGAAGCGTCGAGACGTTCTCGGCGAGGGGGTCCAGCTGCGCCAGAGCGTCGGTGCAGGTGTCGATCGAGGCGCGGAACCAGTCCTGGCCCTGGACCGGATTTCCTTCGAGCTCGCGCATGATCGAATCGACGGTTTCGAATACGGTCTGGGCGCTGTCGCGAACCGGAGACAGCTCTTCCTCGAGGGAAACTGCGGCTGTCTTGAACCGCACCTTCATCATTTTCGACGCCTCGTTCTGATAGCTCTGCATCGACGCCCGGGCATCGGCGATCATCTTCTGGTAGGTGACGAGCCTCACACGGTCCTCGGGCTTGATGCCGGAGGTGGCCAGGGCATTCGTCACCTTGAGCTGAATCGAGGTGAGGATAATTCCGTCTTCCATCAGAACGCCGATGAACCGCTCGACTTCCTTGAAGAATCCCTGGGAGGCTTCTCCCGTGACCGATTCCTGGGCGGTGAGGGTTTTATACGAGTCCTGGATGGCCGTGAACCGCTCGGACTCGCTCTGGTGCATCTGGCGAAGGATATCCGGAACTTCGTTCAACTGGATCGATTCACCCATCCTGTTGAGCTGGTCTTTCCATTTGTCCTTTTCCTTCTCGACGTCGATCGTATTCTTTTCCGACTTGCCGCCGGCCTTGACGACGAGTTCTTCGCCTTCCCTGACCGAAACGCGTTCCTGGGTTTCCCTGATGAGCACTTCCGCGATGCCGCGCAGAACCGCGACTCTGTCTTCGGTTCCCTCGGGGTTGGTCTGGCAGGTGATGTTCGTTCCCTTGATACCGGCGACGGCCTGGCTCATCTCGATTTCCATCGTGCCGTCCTGGACCATTTTCTTCACGTTCACCCAGATGTTGCCGGCAGCAAGTTTGATCTTGCTTTCCTTCTTCGTCGGCGAGCTGAGGATGATCTCACTGCTCGGCTTCATCACGAAGGTCGACATGTCGGCGAAGCTGAGGATGGCGCTCGAATCGAGGCCTGTCTTGACGTGGTCGTCCGTATAGAGCTTGCGGTCGATTTTCGCGAATTCCCACGCCTCTTCATCGTCGCCAGGCCGGACTTCCACCTGGCCTGACAGATCGGAAAACACGACACCGGCTTCTTCCAGGGCCATCGCGACGGCACCGAAACTTAAAAGGAAAGCGAAAACGACGAGCAGCAGACGTTTCATACCAGACTCCTCATTGGGTTTCACTCTTGTAGACTTCCTCTCAAATCCGCTCCGCTCACGTCATCCGCGCCCTTTCATTCTGTTTCTGAAGATGGAAAAGGTCAACGCGAACGCAGGCGGTCTTGGTCGGAATAGTATCATGGCGTACAAGACGAGTCAATTTTCATCGAAAAGCGCTTGTTCTCCGCTCATACGGGTTCCATCCCCGCACCACTCGAGCTGGTCCGTTCGGATCGCATGAGCGGAAATGTTGTAAACAACGGATCGATGTGATATATTTTTTGCGCTGCCGTACAGGATATTAGACCGGCGGCACTCCGGCCCGGCAGTCTCAGCGCCGCGGCCGACAGATTGAGAGGCTGATCGACGCTTCCTTCGTTTCCAAGGAGGATACGACATGTACACTGTTTCCCCGCCTCGGAGAATCCTGATTCTCCTGCTCCCCTGTGTTTTCATCAGCCTGTTCGCCTTGACGGGTTGTCTCGGCAAGGGCGGCACCTCGACGGCACCGAATCCGAACACGCCGGAAGAGACGGTTCGCGGCCTCGTGGCCGAATGGACGGGGAGTGCGCGTCCTTTGCTCGCACAGACCTCCACGACGCAGACGATCACGTTCCGGGACATCAACCAGACGAATTCGTGGACGTTCGACGTCACCGGCATCGAGTATCCCATTACCGGCCTCGCTCGCGTCTACACCCGATACCGTTTCGCGGATGTGGCGGCCACGACGGTGAACGTAATGTTCGAACTTTCGCTGTACGAGGGACGCTGGGTCTTCGACAACTTCACCATCGAAACCCTCCCCTCGTTCGTCGTCACCGCCACGGGCATTCAAGGCTACATCCGGGATTCCCAGTCGGGCCTGCCCGTTCAGAACGCCGCGGCGGTCCTCTACCAGGGTGATACCCCGGTCGCCGAAACCCTGACCGATGCAAACGGCTATTACTACCTCGAAGCTCCCGCCGCCGGCACCTACACGCTGGTCGTCGCGAAAGACGGCTTCGAGTTCCTGACCGTTCCGAACGTCACGATCGACTAGATTTTAGGATGAGGGAGATCTGAACATGCGAAAATCCTTTGTTTCTCTGCTGTCACTGGTCCTGTTTCTCGGCGTCCTTCTCACCGTCGGCTGCGGCGGCGGTGGTGGTGGCGGTTCCAGCCCCGTTGCCACGACGTCAGACGGCAGTCTCGCCGATCTGAAAGGGCGGGTAACATATAACGGCAACGCCGTTTCCAAGGCAACCGTCTACCTGATGAAAACGACCTCGGATGAGACAGAATTATCCCGGCGCGCTTCTATATTGAACAGCATAGAACCCGACATCTCGGTTCTGACGGCCGATGGCACGGGATATCAGACGACGTCTGATGCAAACGGCTACTACTCGTTCACCCAGGTTCCGGTTGGTACCTACACGGTGCAGGCACTGATCTCCCCATCGATCCAGATTTCCCAGCCGGTCGTCCTCGGCGCCATTTCGAATCTCGACCTGGCCCTCAAGCCGACGGGAAGCATCTCCGGTAAAATCACCATGGATGGGGATCCCGTCCAAGGTATCGTCTACCTCGATGGCACCTCGTATATGAGCATCGCCGGCCTCGACGGCTCGTTCAAGATCATGAACGTCCCCGTTGAGACAACACCCTATACGCTCATTCCCGTCATCCCAGGCTCATATTATTCCGTTCGCGCCTCCTCCGCCAACGCCTCGACGGCAGGCAAAGCTCCGTCTCAGCCGGCCATTTCGGCAGTCCAGGGAAGCGTTCGGGCTTCTTCTTCAGGTATTTATACCTTCAAAAATGCCCCAGTGCAGGTGACCCCGATCGCCGGCCAAGACTACCCCCTCGGAACGCTCGAACTCGTTGCCGCTGAAGCCACGATCACCGGCATAGCAAAGATTCCGGGCGCAACCGACAATACTGGAATCACTGTCTCGACGGACGGTGGCTCCACAGAAACAGATGCAAACGGAAATTACACCCTCGAGGGGATCCCTTACGGCCAGCAAACCATTTCATTCAGCGGCTACTCTAATGGGAAGAGTTACGCCACCTCGACGAACGTTCTCGTCGACTCTCCCTCGAAGACCATCAATACCGTAACCTTGTCCGAGATACTCCCCACGACGGGAAATATCTCCGGCACGATCACTGGCATCGTGGCCCCGGCCGGCCAGACGCAGTATCCCAATTCCAACATCAATCTGTATCAAAACGGGGAACAGGTGAATTCGAAATACCTGTATGTGTCCGGAACTTCTGCCAGTTACGATTTTTCCGGAATTGCCACCGGGACGTATTCCATCGTTATCCCGGCATACAACAACTATCTTCTGGCTTCTGTTTCCATCACGATTGCCGCAGGCGACAACAAAACGCAGGATATCGCCCTGACCTGGACAAAAGCAGCCGTCAGCGGAACCGTCACAGGAGTGGATTATTCCCATCCAGCCACCATCAGCCTTTTCCAAAACGGCACTCTTGTAACGTACAACAGCAATCTCTACAACAGTTCGACCTACTATTTCATCGTCAATCCCGGTGTGTATTCCGTTTCCGTCGACACCATGTCGGGCTACGCGGTTGCGTCGTATGCCGTCACTCTGGCAACCGGAAATCAGAAAACACAAGACTTTTCTCTCACTCAGACGTTCCCCGTTCTGAGTTCGCCAGTGACATTCAATGCCCTGGGCACTCAGATAACCGTAACCGGATCTCGTTTCACGGCCAACTCCGCGATCCGCATCGACGGCTCATCAGTTACGACCTCTTACGTGAGCGCAAACCAACTGACAGGCACAACCAACCTGATCAATCCCGGATTGCACGAGGTGAGCGTCAGCAACCAGGGTGTCCTGAGCAACGTCCTCACCGGGATCCCCAAACAGTTCACGGCCAGCCCGACGATCACCGCAGCAGGCACGCTCGGCATGACTTCGTATACGCTGAATTGGAATTCGCTTTCGGGCGCCACGAACGGCTATACCGTCTATATGAACGGCGTATCCGTGACATCGACCACTTCCAACTCCTACACGTTCACGGGACTGGCCCCCAATACGTCATACACATTCGGAGTGGAAGCAACCGGATACAGCGGCATGTCCGCCAGCCCTCGTGCCGAGATCAGCATCACGACGAGCAGAGTATTCAATAATCCAGTAATATATAATTCCAACTTTAACATTGGCTCACTCGTCAGGTCGTTCATGTTCAACGGAGATCTGTATGCAATCGGTTCCAGGACTACTGACATCGCCATCGTGAAGTACAGCATGGCAACTCCCAATGATGGCGCCGTCGAGGGGTCTATGTCTCTGACTCCTCCAATGAGCGGAGCCGTCATTCACGATCTGTATGTGGATGCAAATGGTGTTTATGTTGGCTGGGGCAATTTGAATTCTACGGTTATATACATCCAGCGTTACAGTCTCAACCTCACTGGAAGCGCGCAGGCTG
>MWAR01000503.1 GCA_002068715.1 bacterium ADurb.Bin374 | reverse complement strand
GGCGATAAGCCGGGTGTCCGAAGCCGATTCGTAATGCTCCCGCATGAGCCGGTCGCCGAACAGCTCGCATCGGTCGTCGATCGTGACGCGCAGGCGGGAATCGATCCCGACCGCCCAGGAGCCGAGATTGAACTCGGTGAACACCGCCTTGTTCGGCGCCTTTCTCTCTGCAAACGAACGGATGGCCGGGACGAGTTCGAACGGCCAGCGCGCATGATCGGGCTTCGCCCACCCTGTTCCGAGAAGCGGCATCGCGGAACCGCTCGCCTGAAGCCAGAAGCCGGCGAGAAGAAGAACGGTCGCAGTTCTGATCGGAAGCTTGGCGGGGAGCCGGTCTTTCGCTAGACCATAGAGCGGCTTTGTCTCCGCAACGCGGTTCAACAGGGATGAACGGGCATACATCTCGGCAAACGCAATGGCGGCCGTGATTGCGAACAACGGCGCATTGCGCACGCGGCTCCACGCCAGGAGAAACCATACAATGGGAATGAGCCAGGTCATTCTCAGAGGACGTTCCGCGAATTTTACCAGAAATGCGAGATACCCCAGGAACAGGAAGATCGGAACGATACCGTCGGGTGATGTATAGAGGGGCAAATGCTCGATGATCAGGGTTTTGACTTCCGATGAGTCCATGATCGTGTCCCATGTCATCGGGAGCTCGATTCCATACGGACCGAGAAACGACATGGCGCAGGCCAAAAAGATAGATGACCAGGCGATGAAAACTCTGCGTGGTGAGGAAAGCGGGGTGGGGGCGCTCGCCAGACGCATGACGGTCCAGCCGAAAACAGCCAGCCCGAGTGTTCCGATGCCTGCGAGATACCCGCCGTGACTGTTCGCCCATATCCAGAACATGGGGAGGAGGAGGAGAAGATGGCTGGGTTGGCGTCGGCCGGCCTCGACATCGACCAGCATCGAGAAAAGAACCGCGAGCGCGGCCATCGTGATGAGAAGGGGCCTGATGAGAAACTGCATCGTGGCGGCCGAAAAAACCATGGCCATTATAAGAACCGTGATCAGAAGATGCATTCCCGCGTTATACAGCCTGATCCAGATGCCCGTGAGCGTGAGTGCCGTCAGGAGCGTGGCGGCCAGAAGCAGGGTGTCGAACCCGCCGATCATGCCCAGCAGCGCCATTCCGACTTCGCTCAGCCACTGCTGGGCGATCCAGGGGTGGCCATGCCGGGAGCAAGTGAACGGATCGGTCCTGATCAGGCTTCTCTCCTGAATAATGACGTTTCCGTACATCGTATGGGAATAGGTGCCGCAATCATTGAAAAAGGATGTGCGGAAAAAGATGTGCAGCAGAAGCCAGAGTATCAGGAAAGCGAGGCGGCCGGCCCTGTGGGAAAGAGCCTCTCGGAGGACCGAAGACAACCCCGGACGGGTGGTATCCATACCTCGGATGATAATACGGACCGTAGAGAAAGTGCGACATCGATTTGGTGGATGATCAGGCGCAAAAAAAGATTTTCTTTTCAGCTATTCATGATAGAAAACGAAAGAACAGATGCGAAAAGGAGTCGTTTCAATAGAAAAACTTGAAATTATCGGGTGAAAGTCGGGTGGAGGTTCTGACGATGTTAATCATAGAGATAAGGAGTTGGGGATAACCCCCCTCCCGGCCCGAAAACAAGGAGGCAGGTATATGGTGCGAACACGGATGATCGCAAAACCCCGGGTGGCCGAAACGCCGTTGTGGGAATCGACGAACGCTCATGTTCCGTGCCGCACGAATGGCCCCTGGGTGCGGGGACGCTAAGAGGCGCTCCGCGGGGAAATGGTGTCCTGAACTTCGTCTGAACTCGGAGCGTCAGGATATCCAGCGCAACCGGATGGATGGAATCCATCCGGTTTGCCATGTACGGAGGGGATAGGTCGGCTACTCAGAAATTCGTGAACTCGTCGGGCGCGGCGCGCAGATCTTTCCAGGTTAGGATCACGAACGCGGCCATGTCGCCGCTCGCATCGCCGATGTCGAGAGAGGGAAGCGTCGGATCATACAGCTTTCTGCGGGTGGGCGGCCGATAGGACGGGCCGGTTATTCTCGCAAGGGTCTTGTTCGTGGCATAACGGACTTCGGAGCCGTATAGCCGGTGAACCATCTGTTCCATCGTGCAATACGGGCGTCCCACCCCTGCTGCCTGACAGGAGGGAGAGCGGCCGATCTCGTCATATCGCTTGCTATAATCAGGGCCCATATAAAAAATATTCGAACGGACACCGCAACTCTGGAAGATGCCGTTCGTCGTCATCTCGGGGAAATACAGGTAGTCGTCATCCTTGTCCGGTTTCCCCTCGACTTTTTCCAGGAGCTTGTTGAAAAGCTTGTACACCCCGTTGTTTTCAGACAGGACATACGCTTCGTATCCCGCCCTGTGAGCCGGCCAGAGTTCTTCGTTGCAGAATTTTTCGAAGTCGGCTTCGCTTACCCCGTCAGCCGTATTGAATTTGTCTGCGAATTTCTGGGCGATAGTCTGCTCTTGGGCCTTTTCGGGGACATCATCCCTTTCGTCCGCGAGGGGGAACTTTTCAAAATATGAAGCTATTTTATTTTTCGTGGCTTCCTTGTCGCTCAGGTCGGCCGTGATTTTCCCGTCACCGGCGTGGGTGAGCATGCTCGTTTCGGCATCCGCCGCGGGCATGAACTCCTTCGCGAGGGCGAATTTCATGACGGGGTACATTTCGTTTTCGAAACAGTCGGCAGGGCTCCGGTAATCGTAGACCACGCGCTCGTTCGCAATGACCTTCGCGGCGAAATGATGCTTGTAATTGCCCGGGTCGTCCGGGTTCGTGCCTGCGTTCAGGTCGTCGGTCAGCAGTTTTCTGGAGTTTTCCTTGTAATCGTCGCTGAGGAGGGCGTTCTGCTCGTAATCCTGGGGAAAGCTGTATTTTTCCTCTTTCTTGGATTTGTTGTTTCGCTGGTTGAAATCGCCGGCGACGAAGACGCTCTTTTTCGAAACGATATTGACGTCGCGCGGCGGATTCCCCTTGATGACGAGGTTCGTGTCGGAGTAGATCACGCCGTTGAAATTCGCCGGAAGCGTCACGTTTCCCTTGCGAAGCCCCGTTCCGAAATCGAGGATGCGCGCATCGACCGAGTTCCCGCTGGAAGGCGCCCAGCCGGCAGGGACCTTGTAGGCCTGTGCGGGATTCGATCCGTCGTTCTCGGGAATATAGCCGCCGTTCTGGGCCTGCTTTTTGAGATCGCCGAATCTCGGCTCGCCGGGAGAAAGGCTGATCTGAGAATTTTTATCCAGCAGGCGGCCTTTGAGTTTTTCTTTCATCGTGTCGGGAATCGTCGGGGTTTTCCCACGGATTTCCTCGGGGACCTCGCCGTATTTTTCGCCTTCACCCGACGAATACGTGCCATGCTGCGGGAATGGAATGTTGCTTTGCGGCATCGTGACCGTCTCTTCGGGCATGCCGGGGCGTGCGCGGAAGGTGACCTTCGTCGGCTGCCAGAAGAAAATTCCGCCAGCTCCGCTGATGATGCTGTGCATGTCGAACAGTTCCTGCTTCGTTCCCGGAGTGCAGGGGCTATGTCCATCCATCAGGATCTGCCCGATTTCGACGCCGTTGTGACCATAGAGATTGCCGGTAGAGAACTTGTTCACGTTGTTCTGACCGGGTTCGCCATACACGATCGAGAGGAACTCCATGTCGAACATCAGAAACTCGCGGCCTGGGAACCGGCGCTGCGCCACGCAAGAGATACTTCGCATCGTATCTCCGACCCGGCCCATCGAATCGATCTTGAAAAAGCACTTGCTCTCATCGATGTTCTTCGTCCGCTCGTCGTCCTCATACTCGACCAGGCCGACGCGGAACCGGAACTGCCCGTCGCCGAGCGTGCCCTGATACGAGCCTTTTCCAGAGGTGTTCTGCTGCGCGAAGGAGAAGTCGCTGTCGTTCGCGATGGACGGTTGCCATTCGGGGAGGTTGTCGTTGTCCCAGACCAGCTGTTTCTGGGCCGAATCGATCTTGACCTTGTGGGTCCTGAACGAGCTGTTCAGGCTCAGTTCCGTCATGGCGAAGGAAATGCCGGCTTCGGCCAGCGCCAGGGCCTTGAGATTCCTGTTTTCCATGATCGTGTTCTGGACGCGATACGAGGTGAACGATCTGAGCGATGCAATGACGATCAGGAGAACGAATCCGAGACCAAGGGCGATGACGATCGCCGAGCCCTTGCGCCCGGAAGCTGTCGTCGAGGCAGGTGGACAGAATGAATTCATTGCGGTTCGGCCCCCCTTTGCCTGATCGATGTCAGAAGCGTCGAGTCGTATTTGCCGTCCTTGCCGCGGCCCGTCAGCCTCGCACGAATACAGACGCTGTCATGATGCGGCAGGTTCGGTTCATTGAGCTTGAAGAAAACAAGTTCGTCGATGTTTTCCATCATGACCTTGCGTGCCCGCTGGGCCGTGACTTCCTGGCGACGATCGTCGAACGGCAGCGTCTCGCGCCAGAGAATGTATGGGCCGGTCGCCTGGTCGGGATCGACCTTTTCGAGCTTGTAGGTGACGCGCAGCTGCGTGTAGTTGTACTGATTGTCGGCGAGGCTTTTCGGCTGAATGGAAAAATCGTACGTCACCTTGTGAAAGGATATATAGTTCGCCGGATCATCGGTTCTCAGATCTGTTGACTGGGCGAGACTTGCTTTCGGCGGCGTACCTTCGAGGAGAAAATTCGACTCCCGGATGTCGTCGGTGATCTTGTCGAAGAGCCGTTGAAGCTCGTCATTCGTCTGATGTGCCTGCATGACGGCCTGCGCCTGCCTGCGGGATGAGGAAAATGTGTGGTAGAGAGCCGTCAGGAGCAGGGCGAGGACGATGACCGCCATCATGATCTCGATGAGCGTCACTCCTTCTCGTCGTCTCATGAAATGCCCTTCCTTTCGGATTACTGGCGCTTGTTGATGGCCGAATGGATGTCGAGGGTGTGGAGTTTCTTGTCCTGGCCCGTATATTGGATGGTGAACGAAAGGAACACCATGTTCGGTTTGATTGATGCGTCGCTTTTGTCTGTGGCGTATTTGATCTGGACTTTCTCTTTCACGACTTCGTATTTGATCCCGTTGATGGTTTCGGTCCGGATCTCGTCGTTGTTCTTCAGGGCGTATTCGAATGTGGTTTTCTGCGTATTGGGCTCAGAGTCATACTGGTCCGCATCGAGCAGGTCGAACTTGCATGCATGGGCCGATTCGAGAATTTTCTGGGCGAAGAACGACGCCTGCGTGTGGTCGCGCGTGGCGTTGACGGTTTTGGTTTCAGAGATGATGACATTCAGAGAAGGGACCAGCACCAGCGCCAGAATGATGACACCGATCATGATCTCGACCATCGACATTCCGATGCGGTCGAAATGAACGGGAACAGTCATGGCGTCTGCGCCTCCGGGTAGATGAGAAACTGCTTCCGCTTCGTCAGGAAATCCGAGACGGATGATCTGATGCGGCTCCGGATCTCGTCCATCCCCTTTTTCTGAATGATTGCCGTACGGATGTCGGAACCGCCCAACAGAGTATCGACGCCTTCCGCGGCCGTCTGGTTCGACAGCGGGATTTTATCGGGATACAGCGTCCAGAGGGTGTGAAGAATGGCGATGCCGGTCACGACTGGATCGTATGACGAATGGTCCGTCACGACGATCTCGATGCCGGGCACCCGTTTCTGCTGAAACAGCCCGTAATAAGGCCGCACCGTGGTCGGAAGGAAGGCGACCCCTGGCAGGTTGAGCACGGTGAGCTTCGAGATCAGCGCATCGGGGTCGATCCAGGGCGCCAGAACATAATGGAACGGGCGCGTCGTGCCGACGCCGGTCGAGAAGATGCCCATCTCGCCGAGGAAGCCCGTCGTCGCGTAGTAGAGCGGAGATTCGGGGTCGGGGAGATGCTCCGACGGCATCGTCCAATGCAGGCCGCAGTTCCGGTAGGTGACGTCCCGTTGGTAGTTTTCCATGCCGACGACCGTGAGATCGGCGTTCAGACCGAAAACTTTGTTGAAGAACAAAGCGAGTTCTCCGAACGTCATCCCGTACACCAGAGGGATCGGATACACCCCAAACCTGCTTCTGAACTGAACGTCGAGGAGCGGTCCCGAAACCTTCGAGGCGCCGATCGGATTCGGCCGGTCGAGGACGAAGACTGGAACTCCCGCCTGCTTGCCGAGTTCGAGAAACTGGGCGAGAAGAGTCACGGCATGGAAAAACCGGATGCCGATATCCTGTATATCAATTACTATTATTTCTGCCCCGTTCAGCTGGTCCGCCCGGGGCTTTTCGAGAGGGTCGCGGATGATATGGACGGGCGCCTGCGTGAGGGCATCGATCTGTTTCGTTCCGGAGGCTGACCCGATCAGCTTGCGGGGCCACGGATCTCCGGTGAAGATCGCCTTGATCGTGGTTGCACGGGCGAGCCGGTCGGCCGTATGTCGCATACTCTGATCGTATGAGGCAAGACCGACGAGAAGGGCGATTTTTTTTCCCGCAACGAGATCGGGATGTCCGGTCGCAAGGACTTCCAGACCGATCGACAGCCGTTCGGCGGCTGGAGTGGCCGAACAGGTCGCGAACACGAATATCGCGAGAAAAACGGTTCGAAGAAGCTGTCTTGTCAGGTTCATGATCGAGTCCTTGGAAGGATTATACAACGATGCGTGAAAAAATGGTGGTAGAATCGGGGAGAGGATTTTTTACAGGAGGAAGAATGTGAGAGAACCTGTGGTGAGTGGTCGTTTTTATCCGGACGAACCGACCGAACTGTATCAGATGATCAGACAGTGTTACGAGCACAGGCTTGGCGTTCGTGATCGTCATCATTCCAAGGCCGGACGGCTGGCCGGCGTGATCGTCCCTCATGCCGGATATGTTTTCAGCGGACCGGTCGCGAGCTGGTCGTTCCGGCGCCTCGGCGATGAGAAACCCGCCCCGAAACGCCTCCTGATGCTCGGACCTAAACACACGCCGTACGGTACCACGGCGGCTCTGAGCGCTGAAGACACCTGGATGACGCCGCTAGGAAGTATCGAGATCGACGAGTCTCTGCGTTCCGCTCTCGAACAGACAGGGGTTTTCACGAGGGACGATTCGGCGCACGCATTCGAACATTCGATCGAGGTGCAGATCCCGTTCGTACAGCAGGTGATGCACGCGGCGCTGCCGAAGATCGTGCCGCTCGCCCTCGGTTTCGCCGATCATGCGCGGTGCGAACAGTGGGGAGCGGCGATCGCCGGCGTGCTCGCGAAACCGGAGTTCGCCGACACGGTCTGTATCGTCAGTTCCGATTTCTCTCATGAAACGCCGCGCGACGAAGCCTACAGGATCGACGGCGAGGCGCTCGACGTCATCCTGTCGCTCGACGCGAAGGCTTTTCACGAGATGGTCGTGGGGCAAGACCGCAGCATCTGTGGCGTCATTCCCATCACCACGTTCCTTGCCTCGCTGAAGGGAAGAAACGTTCGCGCGACGAAGCTGGCTTACGCCACCTCCATGGATGTCATGGCCCACCCGCGCGGTGTCGGATACGCCTCGGTTATATTTGAAAATATATAATTAAGGAGAACCGTGACCCCGTTCGAGATCGGCATCCTGGTTGGGATGGCGTGGGCCGCCGTGCTGACGGTCTGGGCCCTCGCCGAGATCACAAGCGGCGAGCCCAGCCCGTGGCTGCTGGTCGTCGCGGTCGTCTACGAGGGCTTCGATCTGACGCCTCGCGGCATTCTACAGGGCGCCGCGTGGGCGTTCGCCGACGGGTTCATCAGCGGCTACGTGATCAGCTGGCTTGCCTCGCTGATCTGGTAGGGCATCAGAAGTCGAAACTGCCGTAGACGCCGAGCATGCGTTCCCGGGTGAAATCCCGGAGAGTGTTGCCGAACTCGGCATGCAGCCGGCCGGTGTCGAACCGGTAGCTGGCGTGCAGGGTCACTCCCAGGCCGCTTTCCCGACGGGTTTCCGGAACCGTATCGCGCCAGGAATTCGAGATGAGGCGGGTGTCGAAGCCCCACCACCAGTTCGAGCCGACGGCCCGCTCCCAGCCGGCGACCAGCTCGGCCCCGCGAAAATCGCGGGGTGCCCAGTAGGTATACGCCGCGCCGCCCGCGTCGAGCTGGTTCTCGAAACTCGCCTGGGAAAGCTTGAGCTGGAGCGAAAGGAAAGGGATGCCGCGACGCTTGATATAGTGCAGGATCTCGGTATCGAACCTGCGCCGGGCATTGCCGTCCGAGATGTCGCCCGTGGTGAACGATTGCTGGATGCGAGTCTGCTCGTGCAGGTCTCCGAAGACGGTCAACGTCGCGTAATCTTCGGAAAGCAGCCGGCGCGCCGTCTCGAGGTTTTCCTTGTAGGAACCGTGTCCGGCGAAGGCGGCAAGGTTGAGCTGGCCGTTTCCCGTCACGCCCTGCAGAGAGTATCCGTTGATCGTGTCTTCATCGGAAAACCGCTCGGGGGCGAACGTCGCGGCAAGGCGGCTGCGGTGGTCGAGGTTGTATTCGAAGGTTCCCGACAGAATCCGGCTGTCGGTCGTCTCGTCGAGGTTGCGGTCCTCGTAAGCCCAGGTTTCGAGCCTGTACCGGGCCGATATCTTCGGAAACGTGAAGGACGGAAAATATGCCTCGAGACTCGAAATGAACTCGGTCTGTCCGGCGTTGTCCTCGTGGAGCCTGACACCGATCTCCGCGACCGAGTTGAGGCGTGAGCGGACATGTTCAAGGTTCTCGCGGAGCTTGTCGCTGAGGGGATACAGAAGCGTCAGCCGGTCGTAGATCGCTTTCGTGTCGCTGAATCTGCCCTGCCGCAGGAAAACGGCCGCCAGGCCTTCGTTCGCCTGCATGTTGTCGGGCTGGATCTCGAGCGCCTGCTCGAAGAAGCGCTGGGCTTCCTCGAGGCGGCCCTGTTCAAGCCTGAGATTTCCGATCTCGATGAGGGCATCGAGCTTGTGCGGGGGTTGCGTCAGTCGTTCGAGCTGGATGTCGCGCTCGATGCTTTGGAGATGCCGAAGTTCGGTGCTCAGCGAATCTCCCGTCTGCTCGTCCGGGACCATCAGGTCGAAGGGCTGGGCGAGGGCGGGTTCCGGAACTGCGAGAAATAGCGCGGCCGCCAGGATCAAGAACGCGGATATCCTGGAGAACAGCGAAGCTTCCTGTGCAAACCCGAGCTGGTGACACATCACCCCCCCTTATCGGCAAGAGGCGGGGAGTTCGTTATTCCCTTCGGCTGGCGGGCAAAAGAAAACCGC
>MWAR01000502.1 GCA_002068715.1 bacterium ADurb.Bin374 | reverse complement strand
CGTGCCTCTTCCGCACTTTTTTCAAGCTGGACCTGGTGCAGGCCGAGGCTGCGCAGGACGTCACGGATCGAATACAAGACCAGCCAGTTCGCGTTGACGGCGAGAACCCGCAGGTCGCCGGTCGACACCGGCAGCGGTTCTTCATGGCTGGCGACGGGCCCGGGAAATGCCACGGTGATCGTCGTGCCGTCCTGCTCCGAGGTGGTGAAGTTCACCGTTCCTCCCATCGTTTCCGCCATCAGACGGGCCGAGTAGCCCCCGAGGCCGGTTCCGCCCTTCTTCCCATGCGACACGTATTTCTGAAGGAATTTGTCGCGGATCTCAGCCGGGATGACCCCGTCGTTATGAATGCGCACGCCGGGAACCGGCTTCCCGAAGAGGCTCACGGTCACCGTGCTCGTGTCGGGTGATGCCTCGATCGCGTTCTTGATCAGATTCGCCAGCATGGAATAGAACAGTCCCGTCTCGCCAGACATCAGGAATTCCTGATCGTCCGGCAGTTCGTGATCGTCGGCTTCGAGCCTGAAAGAAACGGATTTCCCGGTTGCGGTTTCTCCGAGTTCGAACCTGATCTGGCGGGCGATTTTCGCGATATCCACGGGCACCGGGTGGCACTCGTACGTTCCCGATTCCATCCTGAAGAGATCCATGGATTTGTTGATCATATCCATCATCCGGTATCCGGATTTTTCCATCATGTCCAGCGATTCGACGACGTCTGGCGGAAGATCGTCGCGCAGTTTGAGGAGGCTTGGAATGCTCATGAAGACGGTCAGCGGGGTCTTCAGGTCGTGGCGCATGATGCGGTCGACCTGCTCGCGGAGCCTGACGTTTTCTACCAGGACCTCGTTCTGGCGCTCGAGATCGATCATGGCCTGGCGGAGCGTCAGATGCGTTGCGACCCTCGCCTCGATGATCCTAGGATTAATAGGCTTTGTTATATAATCCACCGCTCCGCTCTTGAAACCCTTTTCCTCGTCGATGGGATCGTCCTTCGCGGTGACGAAGATGACGGGGATGCTTCGGGTCTTCTCCTGGTTCTTCAGGATCGTGCAAACCTCGTAGCCATCCAGACCGGGCATCATGATGTCAAGCAGGATGAGGTCGGGAGGCTCGTCGCCGGATGCGATCGCCAGCGCTTTTGCGCCGGACGTGGCGGCTTTGATGCGATATCGGGGGAAGAGGATGCCCCGGAGCACTTCGATATTGTCCGGAATATCGTCGACGATCAGAATGGTCTTCTTGATTTCGTTATCCACAGGGCCCTCCTAAGGGAAGGTGGTTTGGAGTGCTGTGCGAACAGCCGACAGACGGGAGGGCGCCGTCACCGTCGAACTGGCGGCAGAGAGTGGCCGACGCGGTTTTTCTGTGGAGTAGCAGCAGCGTAACGTCATCCGTTGCCTCGCATCCCTGGGCATGCGCATGCACCTTTTCCAAGAGATCTCCGACCGTCGCGGTATCCGGAACGAGGGGGGCTCTGGCGGCCAGCAGGTTCATCCAGGCGGGGTATCCCAGAGGGTTCCCCTGGCGGTCGACCATTTCGACCACGCCATCGGTGTACATCACCAGAGTGTCTCCGGGAAGAAGTTCTGTTTCGATCGGCATGACACGCGTGGTTGCTCGCACGCCGAGGGGGAGGCCTGGTTTCCCGATCTCCTCGACCGTGCCCCCGGCGCGGACGATCATGCTCGCGACATGTCCGGCCGATATCACGGTGACCCGGTGGGTCCGGTGTTCGAGCCGGCAGAAGACGCCGGTCACCATCTTCCGGCCCCGGAACAGTCGGAACAGCAACGTGTTCAGCCGGTCCACGGCCTGGCCAAGAGAAAACGATTCCCGGTCTTGCTGCATGGTGACTGCCGCTTTGAGCATCGAGGCGACCATCGCTGCTCCGATCCCGTGGCCGGCGACGTCATTGACCAGAAACACCGTCTCCTCCTCGCCGACCGGGAGCACGTCGAAGTAATCCCCGCCGGCCGCACTGCACGGCTGGCAGCAGCCGAAGCTGGTATATTCTCCGCTATTCCAGACGGGCGGGGGAAAGAGCTGTCGCTGCACCTGGCCTGCTGCGGCCGCTTCGGCCTGGAGAGTTTGCAGCGAGAGGAGCTGCACGAGGCGCAACAGGGCGATGCTGGACAGCCCGGCCACCAGAAGCCCCGCCAGCAGCGGGAACGGTGGCAGGGCGTGGCCGGCGGCAAAAAGAACGATCGCCCAACCGAAGCCGCCGAGGAGTATGCCGGCGCCCAGGGCTGCCCAGGGATGGCCCGGTCGGGCCCGGACAAGGCCGGCGCCGGCCAGAAAGCCGAGAAGGACCAGCATCAGTCGCCAGCCGCGGCCCTCATGCCGGCGGATCAGACGGTGTTGTGCCAGGGTGTCGGTGCAGGCTGACAACAGGCGGGTTCCCGCCAAAAGTCCATGGCAGGTGCGGTGGAAATCGTGGAGGATCGGCGCCGTGACGCCAAGAAACACGGTTTTTCCGGTGAGCGCCCCGGCCGGGATGCGGCCTTCGAGAAAATCCAGCGCCGAGAGCGCCGGGACGACGCCACCGCGGCCGGCAAAGGCAATCAGACCGCGGGAGCGACCTTCCTCGTCGGGGCGGGGCAGGGGGATTGGTTCGGAGCTCAGGAGGCGTGCCATCGACAACGCACAGCTGTTCAGCTCCATCTGCTCGTCACGGAGCACGAAGGAACGGACGATGCCGTCGGGATCGACCCAGGCCCAGACGAATCCTTCCCCGGCCGCGGCCTGGCGGAAGAGGGGAGCGCTGCGGAAGTGCCGTTTCCGTCGATCGAGTTCGGTCTCCTGCTGCTCGAGCAGCGAGATGAGATGGACATTCCCCAGCCGGCGCAGTGTCTCGGCCAGCGCGCGATCGCCGGCCCCTCCGTCGGCCGTTTCGGGGTGCTGCAGCAGGATGTCGAACAC